>CAYQUB010000032.1:0-10240 GCA_964420625.1 uncultured Bacteroidales bacterium
GATAAAGGACTAATCCGACCGCTAGCAGATATCCAACCGACCAAAGGATCTCCCCGAGCGGTTGTTCCGAAAAGCCGCTGTTGATCAGGATCTGAGCACAGTGCGATGGCGAGATCAGCATGAGCAAATTCCATTTTTCGGGAATGACTCCCAAAGAAAGAAGCAGCGATGGGATCATGGCCACCAGCGCATACAGAAAATAATTAACGATCATCGCTCCGAAATCCTTACTGAAGAAGGTGATCACAAAGCCGATGGCCACATGACTTCCGATCACGATCAAGATGAACAGCAGAAGCAAGAACACCTGAACATCGATCCCGTATAAGATGATGGAAAAGACAACCACCAGAAAGCCGGACATCGTTCCCATCAGAAGCGAAGAAATGACTTTCGAGATCAAGATCTCGGTGATGGAAACCGGAGCCACCAAAACCGATTTGATGGTTGCTTCCTGCTTTTCGAAATAAAACGAAGCGGCCACGAAGAGGATGCTCATCATCGATGCATCCGCCCAAATGAGAAGCGGCGCGATCATTTTCGCGGTTTCCGCGCTGGACAGAGCCACGATGACGATCCAGATGACGGAAAGAAACAAACCGGTCAAAATGATCTTGTACTTATACAGCCGAACCAGTTCGCCCTTCAGCAGATTAATCATTCTTCGCATCGGCTTTTCCTCCGGTAATGATGATGAAAATATCTTCCAGCGAGGTTTCTCCGGTATGGATCGTTTCCAAGTCTTTTTCGTTCAGATCTTTCAAAAATTCCTGGTTATTCCCCAAGTTGTTCATCGGATAAGTTTTGGCGATCAATTTGCCGTCATTCATAAATTCGACTTTTACTTCTTTTTTCCCGTACTGCAGTTTCAAGTCTCTCGGGGAAGCCATGCTGCTTAGTTTTCCGTCAGTCATGAAGACTACCTGATCGCAAAGCTGTTCAACATCGCCCATCAGATGGGTCGAGATCAAAACCGTTCCGCCCTGTTTTTGGAAATCCAATATCAGATTCTTGATGATCTTGGCGTTTTTCGGATCCAACCCGTTGGTCGGTTCATCCAAAAACAAAACTTTGGGATTGTTAAGCATGGCCCGAACAAAGTTCAAACGCACTTTCATGCCTTTGGAGAACTGCCCGACTTCCATGTCTTTGGATTCATACAAACCGACGGTCCGGAGCAATTCCTCATAGTCTGCATTGTTTTGGTACAGGCTGGCAAAGTATTTCAGGTTCTCCATGGCCGTCAGTTTATTGAAATGAACCGGCATTTCAAAACCCACGCCAATGCCTTCATAAAAATCTTTTTTGTATGACCGAAGATCTTTTCCCATGAACTTGATCTCGCCTTGATAATCGGTGATCAGTTTGGTCAGGATCTTTTGCGTCGTCGACTTTCCCGCTCCGCTGGGCCCGAGGATCCCGAAGATCGTTCCTTCTTCTACGCAAAACGAAATGTTTTGGATGGTTTGTTTCTGAGCTTTCGGATAACGGTATTCCAAATTGTTGATTTCAAAAATTTTATTCATGCTTTTCCATTCCTTTTATGACTATTTTTAGAAAATTGATGCTTGAATCTTTGACCGACTGGAGAGTTTCCAAAGTCAGTCCTTTTCGCAAAGTGGCCGCTTGCAGGCCTTCAATGGCATATGATATGTTTCTTAACACATCATCGCGAGAGTATTCTTCCGAAAATCGGGTGAAATCGATCTCCGAAAAAAACGAGTTGACGCTGAATTCCCGAAGTCCCTCCAGCGAACTTTGAATTTCGCCTTCCATTCCTTTGGGCGGATTGGAAATGCCTTCCAAAAGCAGTTTCGTTTCCCGGGGGTATTTTGAAGCGA
This sequence comes from uncultured Bacteroidales bacterium, assembly GCA_964420625.1. Taxonomy (GTDB): domain Bacteria; phylum Bacillota_I; class Bacilli_A; order ML615J-28; family CAG-698; genus UBA2253. Next base: position 1,842 of record CAYQUB010000032.1, read on the forward strand.
ATAACCCCTTCCAAAGGATGATCTCGATGATCTTCGCAAACGGATCGGTTTTCTTCTGGATATCCGCTTTTTCCATCTCGGATAACATTTTCCTTACTCCCCAATCGATCAGGAACAGATAGAGTCCCTTCTTGGAGGAAAAGTACTTGAAGATCAAGCCTTTGGATATTCCGGCTTTTTCCGAAATGACGTTCGTGGAGGAATTCTCATAACCTTTTTCGCTGAATTCATCCATAGCCGCCTGGATGATCTTTTCGGTCGTCAATTGTTTTTTGTTCATGCCTTCACCTTTAACAAAAATAAGTGACCACTTGGTCACTTATATTATATTACTATTTTTTTTACTGTCAACAACTTTTTCGCGGTTCTCAGTTCTGAGGCTTTTTAATTATCTTGCGAAACAACGCGGATGTTTTTCGGATCGGGGACTTTTAACTCTTTTTGCTCGCGGATGTAATTGATCAATAGTTCCGCGATGTCCGTGGAGATCTCTTTTAAGACGGGCAGCCCGCGGTACATGTGAAAATCACCGCCCCCGGTCGCCCGATAATTATTCATGACCAAAGAAAATTCCTGGTCGGGAAGAACGTCGACTCCGCCCCTGGAAAGCGTCCTGACCCGGTTTCCGATCGGTCGGGAGATGTCTAAAACATAATCGATCCCGTCAAACATGTCATAGTTGTAATGTTCCGGTTTGGGGGAACAAAACTTGGGATTGACAACGATACTTCCGTTTTCCAAAGCAAAGTATTCGGCGTTTTTCTCCAGCGCTTCCCGAAGCGTTTTTCCGGTAATTCTCACGACCACCAAAGTGTTCGGATAAACATAAGTGCTTAAGATGTTGCGAATGGTTATGGTTTTATCAAACCCGGTCACATCGTTACCAAGCGCTGTGCAGCTGATCTGGGCCAGGCTGGCCTTAAGCTGCACCAAATTGATGAGGGTCACGATCTTGTGCTTGAACCGTCTGGCCAAGAAACCATCCGTGATGCGCAGATCGTCATCGGGAACCACCCCGATGGTCCGATCCAAAAACTTTTGGGTCTCGCCCTCCACGCTGGCGATCAGTTCGGAGATGCGCGGATCGGGAAGATATCCGGCCGCGGACAGCATGGCCGCTTTCATGGTCTTCACTTCCCAGTCATCGTTTTTCTCGAATTCGACTTCGACTTTCCCAACAAACTGGGCGGATCCGCCCGGTTGGGTCACGATGGTGTGATTCTTTTTCTTGCAGATGATCCGGTGCTGATGACCGGTCAAAACAATGTCAATTTCCGGGATCTTCTCCAAGATCTGAAACCCCAGGTTTTCGCCGGTATCGGCTACCAGTCTTTCGCCGGTATCCAGATCGCATTCCACCCCGCCGTGATAACCGAGGATGATAAAGTCGGGATGATGTTTTTCTTCGATCTCTTTCACAATTTCCTGGCATTTGGTCACCGCGTGCACAAATTGGAAGTTTTTGATGGTTTCCGGGCTTTCCCAGTTGGGAATGTATTGCGTGGTTATGCCAATGACGGCGATCTTGGGACCGCCTTGGAATTCTTTGATGTCATAAGCTTTTTCAAACAAGGGTTCTCCGGATTCATTCAAGATGTTCCCGCAAAGCGTCCTGGCCTTTAAAGAATGAATGAAATGTTCCAGATATCCCATGCCATAGTTGAAGTCATGGTTTCCCGGGACATAATAATCATAATCAATGTAATTGAAAACGGCAGCTACCGGATTGGGGTATTTATGCTGATTGATTTGGTGAAAGTAAAGCAGGGGACTGCCCTGGATCGCATCACCGGTATCAATGAGAATGGTATTTTTGGTTTTTTGGGATTTGATGAGGTTGGCAATGATGTTCATTCCCGAACTGACGCGGACATTCTTGGAATAATCCTCATTGAGAAGACAGCCGTGGGTATCGCTGGTATGAAGAATCGTGAGTTTGAATGATTTTTCCATGCCTGTCCTCCTTTTTAAATTTGCACCTCTTTAATGATAACACTTAAGACGGTCATTGCCAATTATTTTCAATAAATTTGTTTTTAAAAAAAAGCCTTTGAATGACAAAAGCTTTTTTTGGGTAAATAATGTTTTTTAACTTCGGCTCAAGTTTTCCAAAGCCGTGAACTTTTGGTACCATTCATCGTTTTTGATCAGCATTTCCGGAGAGCCGGAGTTTCTGATCCGCCCGTTTTCCAGGATGACGACCGTATCGCAAGCCATCATCGAAGACAATCGGTGCGAGATGGACAAGATGGTGTGCGACTTTCCGGCTTTTTGTAAAACGGAAACGATCTGGCTTTCGGTGATCGAATCTAAGTTGGCGGTGATTTCATCAAAAAGCAAAATGGCGGGATCCGTTACGATCGCTCGCCCAATGGCCAGCAGTTGCTTTTGGCCCTGGGAAAACAAGCCTTCGCCAACCGCTTTGGTATCGAGACCTTTTTCCAAAGAGTCCACGAATTCCAACATGCCGACGAAATCGAGGGCTTGGCGAATCTGCTCAGTGGTTACATCCGGGTCTTGCATGCTGATCTGCTCGCCGATGGTTCCTTTGATCAAGCGGAAGTTTTGGTCAACATATCCGAACAGCTTCCGTTTTTCCGAGTTCGGGATCAAACAGACATCAATGCCGTTTAGGGTGATGCTGCCTTCAAACGGTTTCAAAAGTCCCATGCAAAGTTTGAACAGGGTGGTTTTTCCGACTCCGGTTCGCCCAACAAAAGTTACTTTCTCTTGGGGCTTGATGTTCAGATTCACCTGGCTCAATATTTCTGATCCTTCTTCATAATTGAATGATACATCATTGAAAGAAAGCGATACGGCCATCCGGTCCGGGATGATGTCTTCGGCTTTCAAGTCCGGTTGCTTCGGAGATTCTTCCTCTTCATCGCAAAAGGCGTTCACTCTTTGGATCCCGGAAACGGATTGTTGAATGCCTTGCAGTTCGGTCCCAAAGTTTTCGATCGGCGCAAACAGATCGGAGATCAGTTCGACCGAAGCGGCCACCATACCGATGGTGATGCCGATGAAGTTCAGATCGGGGATGGCGAGCACGACGATCAGAGTAATGGCCAAAGCGCGGGTGACCTGAATGATCGGCGGAAAGATCGAATCAAAGAAATTGACTTTTTCGAGCGTGTCAAAGTTTTGTTTCAGATATCCGGTGTACTTTTTCTCCATGTAGGCTTCTTTGCTTCCGGATTTGATCATCAAAACATTCTTCAGGCTTTCGCTGATGTGATTGTTGACTTTTCCGACCTGGATCCGGTTTTGGATCTGGGCTTGCAAGGTCCGTTTCTGAACGAATCTCGTGATCAGAAATATGATCGGAAGCATCGCCAGGGCAATCAACCCGAGGGTCTGATTGAAAAGAAAAACGGAGACGACGATGCCGATGATCTTCAGGCAATCGATCAGCAGCCCGATGATCCCGGTGGTAAACGTCGAATTGATGGCTTCAACATCGTTGGTGAAACGGGAAACCACATTTCCGGTCCCATTCTTGGAAAAATACAAAGCATTGATTCTTTCCGCTTTGCGCATCATGGTCAGGCGGATCTCTTTGGAGATCTTTTGGCCGACGACGGTAAGCATGGCGGCTTTCAGAAAATCGAAGGCGGCGATCAGTCCGACCGTCCCCAGATACAATAGCGCCAGGTTTATTAGTCCGTCCCCGGTTTTGGGAACCAGGTTTTCATCCACGATCCGTTTCAGGATCTGAGGAGGAATCAAACTGGTTAGAACCACTCCCCCAATGACGATGATTAACATTAACAAAAGGATCCAGTTCTTTTTGGCAACCCGAAAGGCCGCTTTGTTTACATAATTATTCCGCATGTGATCTACCTTCTCCCAAAGCCTGAAGGCGATAAATGGTTGAATAAAGCCGGGAACTTTTCAGCAGTCCTTCATGCGTTCCATACTCGGCCTTTTTGTCATTTTCCAGCAGAATGATCTGATTGGTTTTGGAAAAAACCGCCAACCGATGCGAGATCAGGATGATCAGGCTTTGTTGGTATTTTGATTTCAGATTCTTGATGATGGTCTGTTCGGTCTTCATGTCCACCGCTGAAAACGGATCGTCCAGGATGATGATCTTGGGCTTTTTTACTAAAGCGCGGGCCAAGGCGACCCGGGCTTGCTGGCCTCCGGATAGACGGATCCCCGCGTTTCCAACCATTGTAGCAGCGCCATCAGGCATGCCTTTTAGGTCTTCATCCAGACAAACGTCTTTCAAAACCTGATCCAGATCCAGATCTTCTCCCATGGCGATGTTTTCGTATATGGTATCCGAAAAAAGCTGCGGCTGATGCCCGAGATAGGAGATCATCTCGCTTCTTTCATATTCGGAATATTCTTTCAGTTCTTTTCCGCTTAGCTTGATGCTTCCAAAATACGGATACATTCCCGTCAAGGCTAGGCCCAAGGTGGTTTTTCCGGAAGCCACCGGTCCGGTTACGCCGATGATCTCCCCTTGTTTTCCCAAAAAGGTGAGGTCTGAGATGACGTCTTCGGTTCCGGTACCGTAGCGTAAACCCAGGCCGGTTACTTCCAGGACCGTCTTATCTTTTGGTAAGTCCAAGGTTTCATCTTTGGCGGTGTATTCGCCCAAATAAGGCTTGATCCGCTTCCAGGAAACTTGGCTTTTTTGGACCGAATTGAACAGTTTCGAGGCTTTGCTGGCTTTCAGGGCCAGAGCGATGAACATCGTAATGTACGTGGAAAAGACCCCGACGGTCCAACCGCCTTCAATGGTCTTCGTTCCTCCGAAGTAGACGACGGCCAAAATCCCGATCAGGCAAATGGCATTGTAAACCGGTTGCATGGAATTTTCCCAAATGTTGGCTTTTATGGCGCTGGTTTCGAGTTCATCCAGCTGTCTTTCGTAATTCCTCCGGTTTTGCGACTCCATTCCGGTCACCCGGTACAGCATCGAATTATCGATTTGATCGAAAGTCAGATCGGCGACTTCGCCGCTTTTTTGACGATTTGTGTAGGAATAGCGGTAAATGGTCTTTTTAAGAGCTTCGGCGAGAAACATGGCCACCGGAATGAAAAGGATGGATAACAAAGTAATCTTAAGGTCATAAGCAAACAAAACGATGACATATGATACCATCAGTACCCCGGTATCAAAGACTTCCGTCGAGAACTTCCTCATGCCTTCCACGCAGATGTCGACATCCGATACCGCCCGAGTCATCAGATTTCCCATGTTTTCATTTTCCAGTTCGGTCGTGCTTTTGTGCATGATAAAATTGTAGATCATGCGCCGCATGGTCGCGATCGTCACGTTGGCGAAGCGACGGATAAAAAAGCGTTTAAAATAACGCATGAGCTGGATCCCCGCCACTAACAGCACAAAAATGGCGGCGACTTTCAATACCGCGTTTAAGGCCGCCCCGCTAACCAGCGAATCGATCAGTTTTCCTTGCCAGATGGGGGAAAGGACCATGGCGCTGTTAAAAGCCAATCCGAAGATGACAAAACCCGCCACGATGAATTTTTCTTTCTTCCAATAGTTGATGATCCGATCCGGATGAACCATTGGTTCTATAAGTTTATTTGCCATGTTGCTGCTCTTTCTTCTGGTAATTTCAATTATAGATGATTTCGTTTTTTTCTCGTAAATAGGAATATAAGGCATCATACAGGTGAAACTCTCTTTGTAAAATTTCGTGATCGTCTTTGGCGTTCATCCGGTAACCCTTTGCCAGTATATCCAACATAAAGGCCCAGGAATTTTGGTCGGTTTTCCCGGTATCGGCCATCCGGACGATTTCCTGAATTATTCGGAGCGAAGGGTCGTCGGTCAGTTTGTATTTCTTCATGATGGCATCAAAGGAGCATTCGTCCCCATGATGTCCGAGTTCCACGTTTTTCATGTCAAAAGGGGTTCCGTAGGTGATCGTTAACGGATCCGTATCTCTGGGAACAAAGATAAACTCCGCATCCTTATCAACAAAATTCTTGATCAGCCATGGACATGCTACCCGGTCCACATGGACTTTTTCTCTGGTCACCCATTTCATATCGTTTCCTCCAACTTTTCTTTATGATAAGATTATACTACAATTTTCTTTTGAGATAAAGCCTAATGAACATGGATCTTTGCACAACAAAAAAAGCGGCGATATTGGCTTCGCCGCTTAATTGAAAATTTCTTATAAAATATCCATTCCCGGAAGTTTGACGTATTTCGGACCTTGGTAATTGGCCACTTGGGTCTTTTCCTTGGACAGTATGATGTTCTTCAGGCATTTATCAATGTTCCCGCTGAAGGACAATCCGCTCACCGGCAGGTATTCTTTGCCGTCATAATAGAGGGCCAACCGGACTTCGCCGCCAATGTAGCCGCTGTACATGTCAATTTGGATCCCCGAAAGAGCAATGATCTCCAAATGCGGCTTGTGACACATCCGCGCCAGGGTGGTCGCGCCTTTTTCGACTTCGATCGTATCCATGATCCCGGTCGGTTCCATTTTCAGGTATTGCGCGTATTGGTTTCCGCCGTAATAGCTGGCCAGGATGCCGTTGGCGATGACGTCAACCGGTTTTAAAATGACCCCGTCCTTATCGAAAGCATCAGCTTTGGAAGACGGGACATAAGCGATCTTGAGAAGATCGCCCTCGGCCTCTTTTTGGATGTCATCAAAGATCTTCTTGTCCGTGTTTTGTTTATAAACGCTGACATAAGAATAATCTTCGATCAGAGTTTTGAAAAACTCGGAAACATCAAGATCTTTTAAGACCACATCGATGTTGGTAACGCCTTTGATCTTTTCGGCGCTGTAACGCGCAGTAACTTCTTTAAGGGCGGTAACCGCGTCGTTTTTGATGGCTTCAAAATCAATGGTCTTATAAGTGTAGTATTTGTATAACTCGACTTTTTGGCGTGGGCCGTCATAGGATGGAATGGCTTCCACGTTCACTTGGTACAAAGTTTTGGAAAGATCGACGCCTTGGGAATTCACCACATGAGTGATGGTTTTGTTACAAAAGAGTTCCAAAGCATTAAATTTCGCATTCCCATTGGATTCGTTGGTAAACACATTCGCGATTCGATCAAGAAGAACAAACGGTTCAAATTCATATTCTTTTTCTTTCCAGGATCTTCTTTTTGCGCCTTTGACCAAGTTATAAGTTTTGTTCTTGATGAATTTCGAAGCAAAGACGGCTTCGGAAATCTTTTCCGCCAATTCATTCTTCCGCATCTTATGGCTGATGGCGAAAGATGAAGAGCCCAGATAATCAGTTCCGTTATCTTTAAATTTATGGTAGACGGTCACCAGGTATTCGCAAGTGTTGGCCACTCTGGTAGTTTCTAATCTTTGCAAGACATAGAAAGCCTGGCTGCTTTCGATGGTCGTCTCGCTGATCAGCCAATCGGTTACTTCCAAATTTTCTTTTAAACTTTTGATTATTTGTTTGATCATCCGATTTTCACCTTTGCTTTCAGACATGGGCCGCCGTCGCTGACGCGCACCCATTCTTTGTATCCTTTACCGCATGATCCGCTGCCAACGACTTTGAAGTCTTTGGAAACGGCGCTAATGGAGTTAAGCAGATCGATGACATAGCCGCTCATGACGACCGGAGAAACGATCTTTCCGGTAAACTCGCCGTTTTTGATCTCCCGGCCATAGTGAGCCGCGCATTGAATTCCCCAGTTCTTCGGGTCTTCCATGCCGTTGTTGGTAGTAGAAATGAAATACCCGTTTTCAATGCTCTTGATCATGTCTTCGACTTTGGAAGTCCCAGCCTCGAAGAACGTATTGGTCATCCTGGTATAGGCCTTGCGTTTGTATGATTCGCGGCGGCCGTTTCCGGTCGGTTCGGTTCCCAGTTGCAAAGCGCTCAGGGCATCGGATATGCCGCTGACCAAAATGCCTTTATCGATGATCTTGGTATCATGCGCCAAAACCCCGTCGTCATCAAAGAAATACGAAGCGACGCTGAAAGCCGCATCCGCACCGTCATGCATGTTGACCAAAGGTGATGCTACCCGAAGGTTCATAAACTCTTTGGCTTGAGCCCGGTCGCGGACAAACATGTCCATTTCCACCCCGTGTCCGAAAGCTTCGTGGGCGATCAAACCGGTGATCGACGGATCGGTGACGATGTCATAGATCCCCGGAGTCGGAGTCACTGAATCCAAAAGTTCAAGTCCCAGTTTGGCGGTGGCGGCGAGGGATGCCCTTAAATCCGCCAAGCCTTTTTCGATGGAATTCATTCCGAATCCATCATAAGCATACCTAGTGTTACTATCTTTTCGCGTTAAAACGAAAGCCCGCGGATTGCTCCAAGTATAGTATTGTTCCAAATCTTTGGCCTTGGACATAAACATTTTGGAGATCTCGGTGTTTTCGATGCTGCACCGGGCGTTAACGATCAAAGGCGAT
>CAYQUB010000033.1:0-9991 GCA_964420625.1 uncultured Bacteroidales bacterium
AGCAAAAGACCGCTCTTTCCTTAAACAAAGAGACCAGCGCGGTTAAGATCCTGATCGCCGAACTTTCGGGTTTTGTTGCAAATGATCTTTATTGTCACTTTGATGACGAGATTCCGGATGAGACAAAGCAAAAGATCCTTCAAGCCTTGAGCAGGTATTTTGAGAACGGCGAACCGATTCAGTACATTCTTGGATACAGTTATTTTTTGGGGCTGAAACTTAAGGTCAGCCCCGCGGTTTTGATCCCCCGGCCGGAGACCGAACTGCTGGTGGAGACCGTTTTGGAACGGCTCAAGGGCTTTCCAAGTCCGTCCGTGATTGACATCGGGACCGGCAGCGGAGCCATTGCGATTGCCATCAAGGATAAACTTCCCGATTCCCAAGTGACCGCGGTCGACATCTCCAAGACGGCGCTGGCTATGGCTAAAGAAAACGCCGAAGACCATCGGGTTTCGATAAAGTTTCTGGAAAGCAACCTGTTTTCGTTTGTTTCCGGAACTTTCGATGTCTTGATCTCCAATCCGCCTTACATCGGGATTGATGAAGAAATCGAACCTCTGGTTAGGAACAACGAACCAGCCGGAGCCTTGTTTGCTCCGATGGAAGGACTGTATTTCTACGAACAGATCCTGAAGCAATCCCAGACCCGCCTGAACCCGAATTTTATCATTGCTTTGGAAATCCCCGAGAATAAAGACGAGAAATTAAAAGAACTTGGGAAAACGCATTTTCCAAACGCCAAAATAGAAATATTGAATGATTACGCTCAGCGTTCGCGCATCATGATCATTACCAACAAATAGAGGACTTTTATGAAAACTTTCCTGATTTTACTGACATTGATAACGACTTCCTTTGTTTCCGAGTTTACCGATCAATTCAATTCGGAAGTCAATTCGGCTTATTCGGCTTATGCAACTTTTGACGAATACGAAAACCCGAATTATTCCCTGAAAGTCATTTACGGAGCCATGAACGGAGAGGTCCGTTTCGGGATCTGTTTTTTCAGCTTTCAAGCCGGGGATTATTCCGTTAAGGTCAGTTATCTGGGAAGACAATATTCCCTTCCCGAAAACGGACGGGGCGATGTCAGCGCCGTAGCCATGGATTTTCAAGCCGGAGAAACATTTTCGGTGCTGGTGTTTGACCGCGAGGGCCATTATCAATATTCCGGCCGTTTCCTCGACATCGAAGTCATGTCCCTAAACGATTTTAATGCTTTATCCGTCCCGGTTGAAGGGTTAGGAGCAGGATCGGAATTGACTAAACTGCAATCCATCCGCACCTCGGATCCGCTTTCGATATTTTACTTTTCCCTGTTGGGGATCGCGGCTTTGTGCGTGGTCGCCATCATCATCATCTATGTTCGAAAAAAAGGAATGTTTGATCCGAAAGCCAAACCAGAACCCGGATTCAATTTCCGGGAATTCCTTAATCAAGATAATCGGGAACCGGAGAATCGCCCAAGTTTCGAAGTCCCCGAAACTCTTCAAGAATCCGCGCCGGCCATCCAAGCCCAAGAACCGACCGTCATTCCCGCCGGCTCCATCCGGAATTATTCCTGGGTCCGGGATGAAGAAGAACACAGCGGATTCAACGTAACCGAATACCTGAAAGACCAGGGATTCATAACCGACTACGTTTTGGACGGCGAAGACGAGAAAAACCGGATCATGTTGGAACTGATGAAACTTCGGGACCAAAAAAAGATAACCCATGACGATTATCTCGAGGAAACCGCAAAATTATGGAAAAAATAGATCTGCAATCATTTCTAAAACTGAAGAAGAAAGACTTGCGCGGAAAGATCGTTTGCTTTCCCACCGATACGGTTTACGGAGTCGGAGCCATGTATGACGACCAAATCGCCAGAGACAAAATCTATGCCATGAAACACCGGGACCGAAGCAAACCGCTGGCCAACCTGTGCAGTTCGGTTGCTCAGATTGAAAAATTGAACATCCCGATCAGCTCCCAGGCGCGGGCGCTCATGACCAAATACTGGCCGGGCGGCTTAACCATCATCCTGAAAGGAAACGATAAGGCCATATCTTTTCGGATGCCCGACAGCCCCATTGCGCTTGGCATCATCCGCCGGTTTTCTTTGATGGCCACCACTTCGGTTAACGAAAGCGGCGAACCGGAACTAAATTCGGTAACGGAGATCGAAAAAGCTTTTGGCGCCGAACTGGATTATTTCATAACCGACGAAGCCGTTTTTTCGAAAGTGCCTTCGACCGTCGTTGACGTCACTGGGGACAAGCTCGTGGTTCTCCGTCAGGGGAAGATCGATGTGTTTTCGTGACATTTTCTGATTTTGACATTTTTTCTTTGATCATGCCGGCCAGCATTCAATGTTGGCCTTTTTTCATGGCGAACGTTACTGGGAAAAGGCCCGGGGAGGGCGTGTTTTTTACTTTTTGAAAATGAGGATGGAATTTGCGCCGAAATAGTGTTATAATTAGAAACCAGAGGTGAACAAATGATTATCAGCATCGCCAGCGACCACGGAGGGTTCGCCCTCAAATCACAACTGATCGGAAAGCTTTCCGAGCTTAATTACCAAGTGATCGATCGGGGCTGCTTCAGTCTTGATCGGGTCGATTATCCCCAATACGCCAAACCGGTTTGCGAGGACGTTCTAAACAACCGTTGCGATTTTGGGGTCCTCATCTGCACGACCGGCATCGGGATGTCAATTTATGCCAATAAATTCAAAGGCATCCGCGCGGCTTTGGTAGCCAATTTGGAAAGTGCCCGTTTGGCTCGGCAACACAACAATGCCAACATCATAACCATGGGGGCCCGTTTTACCGATCTCAATGCAGCTTTGGCCTATGTTGAAGCCTTCGGAACGGAAAAGTTCGAAGGGGGAAGACACGAACGCCGGGTTTGCATGATTAGTGACAAGGAGAATGAAAAATGAACGGAAAACTTGTAGTTTTTAACCACCCGCTGATGCATCACAAATTATCGTTGATTCGCGATGAAAGGACCGGAACCAAGGATTTCAGACAAACCGTTTCCGAAATCGGAACGCTGATGGCTTATGAAGTAACGCGAGAACTCCCCACCAAAAAAGTATTGATCAAAACCCCGTGCGGGATCGCCGAATCCTATACTTTGGCGAAAGAAGTGGTCATTGTTCCGATCTTGAGAGCCGGACTTGGGATGGTTGACGGAATCACCGCCCTCATCCCGACCGCCAAAGTCGGACATATCGGCTTATATCGCGATGAAGTGACCATGGAACCTCATCAGTATTACGCGAAGCTTCCAAGCATCATCAAGGATGCGGTCGTTTTGATCGTCGATCCGATGCTGGCCACCGGCGGAAGCGTGGCCAAAGCCATTGACATCATCAAACAAACCGGAGCGACCGACATCAGTTATGTTGGCATCGTCGCGGCTCCCGAAGGCATCAAACGCATCCGCGAATCGCATCCGGACGTCAATATTTTTGTAGCTGTCGTCGATGAAAAACTAAACAGCAACGGTTATATCGTTCCCGGATTGGGAGACTGCGGAGACCGTCTATACGGAACCAAGTAGCTAAAAATTGGGGAACAAGGCCCCAATTTTTTGTTTTTTTCCCCGAAACGTTTGATGAACAGTAAATTTTGTTGTTTTTTCCGGTTTTGCATAGTATAATTAAAAAAGAACCTTTGAGGGCATGAATATGTTAACAAAGAAATTATTGAAAGCCTTGGTTTTGGTGCTCGTCGATGTGGCCATCATCTTTGGCGCGTACTTTCTGGGAATGGAACTGATCGTCCGCGATAATCCTCATGCGGGGGGGACCGTGATCTCCATCCTTGGCATCATGCTGGCCATAAAAATACCCATTTATGTTTTTTTTAAGTTATACCGTTTCTTGTTTGACCATGTGGGGGCGGCCGAGTTTTTTCGGGTGGTCATCGCCGTTACCATTTCCAATATTTTCATTTATTTGGTTTTATACCTGACCAGATATGCCACCATCAGTTGGTATGTTTTCTTTTATTCCACGCCGCTGGAAATATTGTCCATGACTGCCGTCCGCTTTTACCGGCGCATAACCCGCCGCATCATGACCACGGCCCGAATCGGCGTCCAGAACAAATACATCAACACCATCATTGTCGGGGCAGGATCGGCCGGAAAACTGGCTTTTGACGAGATCGAAAGAAACAATCACTTGCATAATCGCGTCGTTCTGTTCGTGGACGATGACCCGGATAAATTCCGAAAAGAAATGAACGGGGTCCTGATCGAAGGCCCGGTTTCGAAAATTCCGGAACTCATAGACAAATTCGACGTCAAAGAAGTGATCATCGCGATTGCCAACATTGATAAGATCCGGCTGAGCGAGATCATTGAGATCATCACTTCGAAAAGCGTCAAGATCAAGCGGCTGCCCCTGATGCTTGAAGATCCGCAGGACAATCACCGCCGGATCGTCGATGTCAAAATCGAGGATTTGCTCAACCGCGGCGTCATTCAGCTTGACAATCAAGGTTTGAAAGAATTCATCGCCGGAAAGACCGTTTTGGTCACCGGAGGCGGCGGTTCGATCGGTTCGGAACTGACCGAACAAATCTTGAATTATGATCCGAAGACCCTGATCATTTTCGACATTTACGAAAATACGACTTATGAAACCCAAGTCGACCTGGCCAAACGGATTCAAAACGAACACCGCGATACGGAACTGATCGTTTTGATCGGCAGCGTCTACAACGACCGCCGGATCGAAGAAATATTTGAAAGGTTCCATCCCCAACTGGTTTTCCACGCCGCGGCTTACAAACATGTTCCGCTGATGGAAGACAGCGCCGTCGAAGCCGTTCGGACCAACATTCTGGGAACTTACAATGTGGCCCGTTTGGCGGACATCTATCATGTTGAGAAAATGATCCTGGTTTCCAGTGACAAAGCCGTTCGCCCGACCAATGTCATGGGTGCGACCAAAGCCGCCTGCGAGCGGATCATCCAATATTTCGATTCCATCAGCCCGACCAATTACGCGGCCGTTCGTTTCGGTAACGTTCTTGGAAGCCACGGCAGCGTCGTTCCGCTGTTCATGAAACAGATCGAAGAAGGCGGGCCGATCACGATCACTCATCCGGACATCACCAGATTCTTCATGACCATCCCGGAAGCGGTCAGCCTGATCCTCCAATCGGCGGTTTACGCTCAGGGCGGAGAGATCTTCGTTTTGGACATGGGCGAACCGGTCCGAATCGTTGATTTGGCCAACAAGATGATCCGGCTGAGCGGACTTGTTCCCGACCGGGACATCAAGATCGAATTTGTCGGTTTGCGTCCGGGCGAGAAACTTTACGAGGAATTGTTGCTTGATGTCACCAAAAACATCAAGACGGCCAATGACAAGATCTACATCGACCATCGCAAAGATATTTGCAACGTTGAAGAATACATCGCCTTGGTCAAAGAAAAACTTGATCACGCGGACAACGAGGACATGAAAAAATTGGTTCAAAGTCTCATCACCGCTTACAAGATCGACAGCAACCATAATCACAACCATCACAACCATGACCGGGAATCGCAATGATCCTGGTTTTTTTGTTGAGCGCTTGTTTGCATAAACCGGCGTTAAATGATATAATTGAAAAAAAGGAGGAACTGGATATGAAAATATATACCCGGACCGGGGATGACATGACCACCAGCCTCATTTACAAACGGGTGTTCAAAAACGACGAAGCCGTAGAATGCCTGGGAACGATCGACGAACTGTCATCGCATCTCATGCTGGCCACGCATTACGCGGAGGGAGAAGTCAAAAAAACGCTCATATCGCTGGCCGAGGACCTTTTTGATTTGAGCGCCGATCTGCTCAGGGCCAAACCGGACCGGCTCATCACCGAAAAGAAAATCGCCTGGCTGGAGAACACAATTGACATTTTTTCCGCCAATCTTCCGGAACAGCACGGATTTGTGCTGCCGGGGGGAACCGTTGCCAGCGCCGAGATCCATGTGGCCCGAACCGTGGCCCGAAGGCTGGAAAGAAGATTGGTGACGTTCGGCCTGAAAGAAACGCTGGAACCGGAATTGTTCCGTTATGTCAACCGGCTGTCCGACCTTTTGTATGTTCTGGCCCGGAATTCGGAGTGAGCCATGACTGAACAAATCATCATCACCTGGTTTTTGGTCATTTTCGTGGCCCTGGTCCCGATCAGCTACCGGGCGCTTCAAGCCATCAATTTCGGGAATCTGTTTCAGCGGAGTTCGACTTGGCAAATCAAATTCCTCATGATCGTGATCAGCATTTCGCTGGCCTTTCTGGTCGCTTTTGCGGTCTTGACGATCTTTCGGGAGATCGCGGGAATATTCTGATTAAAAAAAGCCTTGGGACCAATGCGGTTCGAAGGCCTATTTTTTTAAGTCGATGGTTCTTGACTGCACCAACGTGACCAAAATGAAGCAGACGTTGCAGGCGAGCATGATCGGAATGACACGGAAGAGGAGATCGGTGTCAAAAAAGAAAGCGGCGGTCTTCGCGATCACGAAACTGACGATGTCCCCAAAGAAGATGCTGACGGAAACGGTCAGCCCGATGTAAATCAGAATTTTCAGGAATTTCAGATGTTTGAAGAACAGCGCGGCCGCATTCGCGAAGAAGAAAACGGTGATATTGGCGACGAAAACAAACAAATAAGTCGAGAGGGACAGATAAGGAAAATCAAATTCGCCCGAAGTCCCGGTTTTCAAAAAAACAAAACTGATCAGCGCGAAGATCCCCAAAATGACCGCGGAATGCGTCAAAGCGTTGAAAAAGGAAAATAGGAGACTGCTCCCGTAGAACCCGAAGCGGTTGGTCTTCAGATTCAGGTAGTGATAACATAAACGGCTGAATTCGTACATGCCGACCAAATACGAAAACAAACAGGAAACGGCGATGATGGCGATGGCCAGATAATAAGGAGCGCCGGGAAGGGTCTTCATGAGGAGATACCCGAGTCCGACCAATAGCGCTTCGAAGACCCAGAAAGCCAGATACATCAGCCGGTAAGCATAGAAATGAAGTTTTAAGGGTTGCATCAGATTCACCTCAGATCCCCCTCATTTCCCGAAGGTTGATCAGATAGATGAAGACTTTTTGAATCGGAACTTCGGATATTTTGATCAGATATTTCTGATATTTGCGAATTTCGTCTTTGGTTAGTTTTTTGCGAATGCAAACGGTGAGGTTGTTGTCCCGTTCTTCGACGCCGATGACTTTGATCCCGGTGATCAAAGATTTCAGGACTTCGTTTTTTCCGCTTAGGTATTTGAAACTGTTCTTGATCTCTTCGGTCGTGAAACTTTCAAACAGCCGGCCTTTGTCTAAAAACAGGACTTTGTGAACGATGGACTCGATTTCGTCGATGTAGTCGGTGGATAAGATCAAAGTCCGCGGATATCTGGTATGATGGGCATACATGAAATTGAAGAAGTCGTAGCGGTCTTTGACGTCAACGTTATCCAATGGATTTTCAAAAATGGTGATGTTGGCTCGGGAAGCCAGTCCCAAAATGCCGAGAAGCAATTCTTTTTTGTTTGATTCCAGGGCATAAAAATGCGATTTGGAACGGATCTCGAAATGATCCATCAGTTCATAGGCATAACCGTTATCCCATTTCGGGTAAAAAGCCGCCATCAAACGGCAGATCTCCGAGACGGTAAGATGCCCGGGAAAGCTCATTTTTTTGGAAATGAAACAGATCCTCTTGGCCATTTGCACGTTATTGTACAGGATCTCCCCGTCCAGATAGACGTTTCCGCCGTCCGGTTTGGTTTTCGTTGAGATCAGATTCAAAAACGTCCCCTTTCCGGAGTCGCTTTTACCGATGACCGCATAAATCTGGTTATCGAGGAAATTGTAACTCAGATTGGTGATCGATGGTTGCCGTTTATAGATTTTTGTGACGTTTTCGCATACCAATACCGACATAATTGACCCTTTTCTTTGTTCGTTTTGATAGTCTAAATATACGCTATTTTCCGGAAAAAGTCAATAAGTCAGAAGGTATTTGACATAATCTCTTCAAATTCGGTAAATTTAAGGAAAATAAGTTCAATTTTGGACGATTTTTAAGACTTTTTGGGTCAAAAACACACCGCAGAATCAACAAAAAAAATCTCGGTTTTTCCGAAACTTCAGCACATTGAATCTTTAAAAAAATGGGTCCAAAATTGGTCTTTTGGCCTGAAAGAAATTCAAAAACCGGGAATTCTTCATTTCCTGGCCATTGGCGTTGCCTTCCGGCTCCCCCTTGCGGGTGTAATTACTCCGGTTTGGGACGAAAATGAATTATGGGGCAAAATTCCGCGGTATTTGCCCCATCTGGGAGCCAGTTCGATAAAACCGGCCCTATTTTACATTTGTTGTTATTTTTATTTCGTTTCGGGTGGCGTTGACCAAAGCCTGAGTGATTTCCGCTCTTTCGTCTTCGGGGATCAGGTACGCCATTTTCACGGTTTCTTGGAAATCATGGGCCATTTCCCGATAATTTTCCAGGACTTTTTGCACCAAATTGAGATGCGGATACCCAAATTCCAGTTCCAAAACGGTCATTAAGCGGATTTCTTGGAATTCAGCCCGCTCAATGGCTTGGGAAACACTGGATCCGTAGGCCCGGACCAAACCGCCCGCCCCGAGCTTGATGCCGCCGAAATACCGGGTCACGACCGCCAAAACATTGGTCAGACCGTTCTTTTTCAGGATCCCGAAAATGACGCCGCCGGCGGTTCCCGACGGTTCCCCGTCGTCGGACTGTTTGCCCTCGGAACCGTTCTCGCCGATCAGGTAACCGTAGCAGTTATGAGCGGCATCGGCGTACTGTTTTTTGATCTCGGCGAGCTTCTCTTTGGCTTCAAAGACCGAAGCAACGGGAAAAAGCTGGCCGATGAAGCGGCTTTTGTTAATGGTTTGTTCGAAGATCACGGGTTTTTTTATCGTATGCATCATATCACCAAAGCCATTATAAACAAAAGGAGGGATAATTAAAAGAAAAATTTCTCCAAAAAACAAAAACCCAAATAAATATATGGCATTTTATGGGGTATTATTATATAATGAAGTATGACAGATTGAACCATGAACAAAAGAAAAGGAGCAATTGTTTGCAAGTGATCACTATGGAACAATATTTGGAAAAAGGCAAAGAAGTCCTGAAAATACTTATCAACAACGGCTGTGAAGCTTATCTGATCGGGGATGCGGTCTGCAATACCATCCTCCAGCTTCCTTTTGAGGAGATCGAGATAACCACCAACGCCACTCCCGACATGGTCAAGGGAATATTTTTCCAGGCCAAGGTCGAACCGGAAGCCGACGGACGGGTCCGTCTGTTTTACAATGGCTACGAGTTCGTGGTTTCGACCTTCAAAACCGAAGAGAAACACCGCGACAACCGGGCCCCTTTGCGAACCCACTATTCGAAAGATCTTCATGACGAGCTGGCGACCCGGGATTTTACCATTTCCGCGATTGCCATGAGCCATGGGGGGAAACTGACCGATGCTTACGGGGGTTTTGAAGACATTCAGAAAAAACGGATCAAAACCATCGGAAATCCGCGAATTCGTTTCGGAGAAGACCCGATCCGGATGCTGAGAGCCATCCGTTTGGTCAGCGAACTCGGATTCAAGATTCATTCTTCAACCGCCAGTGCCATGCGCCTGCGGGCCAAACTGCTTTCAAAAGCCACCCCGGCTGACATGCTTTCCGAAATCAAACGCATCCTTAACGGAAAATACCTGAAAAAAGCCGTCGCTTTTTTGGTCGGCGCCCACCTTCACAAATATATCCCGGTCTTGGGGCCGGAACTGAAACGGCTGGAAAACAGCTTTAAATTCGAATCCGTTGACATCTTTTTGGCTTGCGCTTTCGTAAAAGCCGGCGGATTCCATGAGGAATGGGCCGCTTTGGCCGCCGATTCCGTATCGCTTCAAAAAACCGTCGAATTAGCTTTGGTGACCCCAAAGAGCAAATATGACGCCA
>CAYQUB010000034.1:0-9727 GCA_964420625.1 uncultured Bacteroidales bacterium
CCCGACCCGCAATTCGAAGGCCAAACCAAGACCAAACTCGGAAATACGGAAGTTCGAAGGATCACTTCGCAGATTCTGCTCGACGGCATGGATGTTTTCTTGAAAGAAAATCCGGCCGTAGCCAAAAACATCATTGAAAAAGCCGTCATTGCCTCCCGGGCGCGCATTGCTGCGAAGAAAGCCCGCGAAGCCACCCGAAGAAAGAGCCCTCTGGAAACACTGGGATTCGCTTCAAAGCTGGCCGACTGCCGGTGCAAGGATGCCTCCAAAACGGAAATGTATCTTGTGGAAGGGGATTCCGCGGGCGGAAGCGCCAAGCAGGGGCGAAACAGCGAATTCCAGGCCATTCTTCCCCTGCGAGGGAAAGTTCTGAACGTGGAAAAAGCCCGGCTTGACCACGTTCTCGGAAACAAAGAAATAATTTCGATGATCCAGGCTTTGGGAACGGGGATCGGCGACGATTTCAATCTCTCCCAAGCGCGTTATCACAAAATCGTCATCATGACCGACGCGGACGTCGACGGCGCCCACATCCGGACCCTGCTTTTGACCTTCTTCTATCGTTTCATGAAGCCGCTGATCGAAAACGGTTATATTTACATCGCCCAGCCGCCGCTTTACAAGATCGTTTTCAACAAACGGATCGAATATGCCTATACCGACGACGAACTTCAGAAAATTTTGGAAACTTTCCCGAAAAATTCGAAGCCGGCTTTGCAAAGATACAAAGGTCTGGGCGAAATGAACCCGGAACAGCTTTGGGAAACCACCATGGACCCAACCGTCCGCACGCTTCTCCAAGTCAACCTTGACGACGCCATCGAAGCTGATACCACCTTCGCGATGCTAATGGGAGACGACGTCGAACCAAGACGCGAATTCATCGAAGAAAACGCCGTTTACGTCGAAAATCTGGACATTTAAGGAGCAATGATGGAAAAAGACAACAAAAACGAGAAAATAACGCCGGTCAGCGACGTCATCGACGGCGCCCTGGTAGAAAACATCGTCGACGGCCATCATCTCGGCGGGGTCAAAGAAGTCGACCTGACCCGAGAAATGCGGGTATCGTTCCTCAGTTACGCCATGAGCGTCATCGTTTCCCGGGCCCTTCCCGATGCGAGGGACGGCATGAAGCCGGTTCACCGGCGCATTCTGTTCGCCATGAACGAACTCGGAATGTATTCCGACCGGCCTTTCAAAAAGTCGGCCCGGATCGTCGGGGAAGTCATGGGAAAATACCATCCGCACGGCGACTCCGCCATCTATGAAGCGATGGTCAGAATGGCCCAAGAGTTCAGTTATCGTTATACATTGGTCGAAGGACACGGCAATTTCGGTTCCGTTGACGGCGACGGCGCCGCCGCCATGCGTTATACCGAAGCCCGCATGAGCAAGATCGCCATGGAAGTCCTCCGCGACTTGAATAAAGAAACCGTCGATTTCATCGACAACTATGACGGATCCGAACGGGAACCGAGCGTTCTTCCTTGCAAATTTCCCAACCTGCTGGTCAACGGAGCGACCGGAATCGCAGTCGGGATGGCAACCAACATTCCGCCGCATAATCTGACCGAAGTCGTTGACGGCATCCTGGCGCTCATCAAAAACCCGGAGATTTCCATCGAAGGGCTGATGACTTACATCAAAGGACCGGATTTTCCGACCGGCGCCTGCATCATGGGAGTATCCCAGGTGCGGAAAGCCTACATGACCGGAAACGGCGCGATAACCGTCCGGGCCAAAACGGAAATTCAGGATCTCGGCGGCAATAAAAGCGCCATCATTATCACCGAGATCCCCTACCAAGTCAACAAGACCCGTCTGATCGAAAGAATCGCCGAGACCGTCAAATTAAAACTCATCGACGGGATCACCGGCCTTCAGGACGAATCGGACATGAAAGGGATCCGGATCGTCGTCGAACTTCGCCGGGACACCAACCCGAACGTCGTTCTGAACAATCTGTACAAGCATACCCAACTGCAATCCACTTTCGGGATCAACATCCTGGCCATTGTTGGCGGACAGCCGAAAGTCCTGAACTTAAAAGAAGTTCTGGAGGTCTATCTCAAACATCAATTGGAGATCATTACCCGCCGGACCGCCTTTGACTTGGACAAAGCCGAAGCCCGCGCCCACATTCTGGAGGGTTTGCTGGTCGCTCTTGGGAACATCGACCTGGTCATTCAGCTGATCAAGAAATCCAAGACGACCGAAGACGCGGTAGCGGGATTGATGAGCGTCTTCAACCTGACCGAAATCCAAGCCAAGACCATTTTGGACATGAAACTCCAGAAACTGACCGGCCTGGAAGTCGAAAAGCTTAAGAATGAATTGATCGAAGTCCGCAAACTGATCGTGGAATGCAAAGAAATACTCAAGAGTCAAGACAAGAAATATCAGATCATCGTCAATGAACTGACCGACATTCGGGACCGTTTCGGCGATGACCGCAAGAGCGAGATCACCCTGAGCGACGATCTGGTCATCGAAGACGAAGACTTGATCCCGGTCGAAGATGTCATCATCAGCGTCACCAACCGCGGTTACGTCAAACGCATGACCGTTGACACTTACCGGGCCCAAAACCGGGGCGGGAAAGGCATCACCGGAACCAAAATGACCGAAGAAGACTTCGTGGAAAGGATCTTGTATACTTCCAGCCACGACACCCTGCTCTTCTTCAGCAATTTCGGAAAGGTCTACCGTCTGCGCGCCTTCCAGGTTCCCTATTCGAGCCGGAGCGCCAAAGGCCTGCCGATCGTCAACCTGCTCAATTTCGAAGAAAACGAGAAACTGGCGGCCGTCATCAACATCAACAAGGATAACGGAAAAGAAGGTTATCTGATCTTCGGGACCCGCGAGGGGATCATCAAGAAAACCGAGATCTCCGCTTTCAACAACATCCGGACCAACGGCATCAAAGCCATCCTGCTGAACGAAGGCGACGAGTTGTTCGCCGTCAACGTCACCGACGGGGAAAAAGACATCATTTTGGGGGCCTCCAACGGGAAAGGCATCCGTTTCAGCGAAAGCGACATCCGGCCGATGGGGCGAATATCCGCGGGAGTCCGGGGAATTAAGGTCGAACCGGGAGAAAAGGCCGTGGGAATGGCCATCGTCAATACCGACGGCGACGAGATCGTCATCGTGACCGAAAAAGGTTACGGAAAACGAACCAACGTCGACGCGTTCCGGGTTCAGGTCCGGGGCGGAAAAGGCGTCAAAGCTTTGAACATCACCGAAAAGAACGGCAAGATGGTCTCGCTGTCGACCGTTCGCGGCGATGAAGACCTGATGGTCGTCACCGATAAAGGCATGGTCATCCGCACCCATCTCGATCAGATCCTGACGGTCGGGCGCGACACCCAGGGCGTTTGCATCATCAAACTGAATGAAGGCCACAGCGCCGCCACGATCGCCATCGTTCCTCGCAGCGAGGAAGAGGAAGCCGTCGAAGACGACGAATACAAAGAGGACTTCGAACTCGATCTGGATTATCAGTTCCTGGACGAAGATGAAGACAAAAACCAATGACCCGGAAACAATCCGGTTGACAAGCGCATTTAATGTATATATAATGTAGTAAATCATATTTTCGTGGAAGAGACCCAGTAGAAAGATACTGATTTTCAGAGATCCGGCGGTTGGTGCGAGCCGGAAACCAGCCTTTCGAATCCATCTTGGAGACAGGCTTAACCAGCCTCGGAGAAAATCCGTTATCATTTATTGAGTCGGGACCGTTTTTAGTCCTACTAGGGTGGCACCGCGGAATATATTCGTCCCTTATCTTCAGGATAAGGGACGTTTTTGTTTAAAAGGAGGAACCTATGATTGACATTAAACTGATCCGCAATGACGTTGAAGCCGTCATTCGCAAACTGAACACGCGCGGCAAGGATTTCGGTTATCTGCGCCGGGTCCTGGAACTGGACAACAAGCGCCGCGACCTGATCGGAAAAGTCGAAGCGCTGAAAAAAGAGCGAAATGACGCGAGCAAACTGGTCGGCCAGCTCAAACGCGAGGGAAAAGACGCGACCGCCGTTTTGAAAAGCGTGGCCGCCCTCGGCGGCGACCTTCAGGCCGATGACCAAAAAGTGAACGAACTGGAAGAAGAGATCCGCCAGATCCTGCTTTCCACGCCGAACATTCTGCACGAAAGCGTTCCGATCGGCAAAGACGAGACCGAGAACCCGGAGATCCGCCGGTTCATGGAGCCGACCAAGTTCTCGTTTTTTCCGAAATCGCATTATGAACTGGGCGAAAAACTCGGAATCATCGATTTCGAGCGGGCCGCCAAAATAACCGGGGCCAGATTTGTGATCTACAAAGGCTTGGGAGCCCGGCTGGAACGGGTTTTGATCGCTTTCATGATGGACCTGCACGCGAAAAACGGCTACACCGAGATCATTCCGCCGTACATCGTCAACCGGGAAAGCATGACCGCGACCGGCCAGCTTCCGAAATTTGAGGAAGAAGCCTTCAGACTGGTCAACGGAAACGGCGATTGGTTCCTGAATCCGACCGCGGAAGTCCCGACCATCAACATGCACCGAAACGAGATCCTGGAGTTTTCGCAGCTGCCGCTCAAGTACTGCAGCCATACCATGGCTTTCCGTTCCGAAGCCGGAAGCGCGGGCAAGGATACCCGGGGCCTGATCCGCACCCATCAGTTCAACAAAGTCGAACTGATCAAATTCACCGCGCCCGAGACTTCTTACGACGAATTGGAATCAATGCTTAAAGAATCGGAACTGGTCTTGCAATTGCTTAAACTCCCGTATCACGTCATCTCGCTCTGCAGCGGCGACATGGGCTTTTCGATGGCCAAGACTTATGACATCGAAGTGTGGCTTCCGAGCCAAAAAACCTACCGCGAGATCGGCAGCATCAGCAACGCCGAGGATTATCAGGCCCGGCGGGGAAACATCCGCATGCGCCGAAGCAAAGACGCCAAACCGGAGTTTGTGCACACCCTCAACGGATCCGGATTGGCGGTCGGAAGGACCTGGGTCGCCATCGCGGAAAACTATCAGCAGCCGGACGGAAGCATCAAAATTCCGGACGTTCTCATCCCGTACATGGGATGCGAATGCATTAAGTAGAAATCAGGAGGAAACATGTTAGAAATACAAAATGATTTTACAAACGCGGCCAGCGAAAAACCCTTGGTCCTGGGAGTGTTTGAAGGCGCGGATGCAGCAGCGATCAATCCGAAGATCGATGCGGAGATCGCCGCTTTGATCAAAGAAAAACAGCTGAAATTCGAGATCGGGAAAGTGAACAAAGTTTTCACTTTCGGAAAGATCCCCAACCAGATAATTTATCTTGTTGGACTGGGGAAAAAGGAAGAATATTCCTACGAAAAATTGGAAGAAAGCCTGCGCGAGGTCAATTACAAACTCGGAAACGAACTGCACTTCCGCGTAGGGACTTTCTCGGAAGGTTTGGATGAAAAAGAAACCGCGAAACGGATCATTCAGACCGTTTCGGCTTACAATTATAAATACGACGAATGCCTTTCGGAGAAGATCAACAACGATCTGTCTTTGAAATTGATAAGTTCCCTTGATCTTTCGGCAGCCGCCGAAGAAGCCTTTCAGATAGCAACGGCCATTGACAATACCCGCGATCTGATCAATAAACCTTATAATTACCTTTCCGCGGCCGATCTGGCCGATTACGCGGCCAAACTTGTTGAATGCCTGGATGATCCGAAAGTCCGGATCCGCGTTTATGAGAAAACGAAGATCGCGGAACTGGGGATGAACGCCTTTCTGGGTGTAAACAAAGGCTCCACCGCCGAGCCGAAACTGATCCACATCGTTTATGAAAACAGCCAAAAGCCGGCGGTCGCCATCGTCGGGAAAGGCCTGATGTACGATACCGGCGGATACAGCATCAAAACCCAAATGAACAACATGAAGGATGACATGTCCGGAGCGGCAACCGTCCTGGGCGTCTTCGAACTGGTTGTCAAACGCCAGTTTCCGATCAATCTGCACGTGGTCATTTGCGCCACCGACAACCGGATCAACGGCGAAGCCCTGCTTCCGGATGACGTTCTGACCGCCATGAACAAGAAAACCATCGAGATCGTTTCCACCGACGCCGAAGGCCGGCTGACTCTGGCCGATGCCGTCTGCTTTGCGCAAAAACAAGGAGCCGCGGAAGTCATCGATCTCGCGACATTGACCGGCGCGGTCTGCGTGGCCCTCGGGGAATATACCGTCGGGCTGTTCGGAAATGATCAAGCGGCCGTGGACAAGATGCTGGCGGCGGGAAAAGCCGTCAATGAAGAGATCTGGCAGCTGCCGATCAATGATTACATCCGAAAACAGGTGCGGGGAAGCAAAGTGGCCGACCTGACCAATTCGACCGGCCGGAACATGGGAGCCAGCTCGGGAGCGGCCTTCATCGAAGCCTTCATAGACAAACCGACCAAATGGATGCATCTGGACATCGCGGGGACCGCTTTTCACACCAGTCCTTTCTATAAAGAGTTCTACGGAGCCACCGGGCTGACGGTCAAAACCCTTTATCAGTATCTGAAAAGCCAAACATTGTAAAAAAAACCGGAGAAAACCATCCGGAAGATGAAATTGGCTCCGTCATTTTGGCGGGGTCATTTATTACCGAAACCGTAATTGACAATCATGAGAAATGATACTATAATTATCTCACAAGAAAACCACAGAAAAACGGTGAAGCAAATGTTTTTGATCACATTGAACACAATTGAAATAATCATAGTCATGTTTTTGGTCTTTTTGGTCTTCCTGCTGGCGCTTTGCCTGCTGAGAGCCGCCCTCATCCGAAACAAAGAGATCCGGATCCTTCAGCTTGACGAACACAGCGGCCAGCAGCACGACTATTACATCAACAAACTAAAAGGGCTGATTGAAATTAAAACATCCAGTTTTGAAGATCCGGAATTCTTTTTGCTTTTCCAAGAAAAGATCAAATCCGATTTTCCGTTCATTCATGAATGTTTCAATAAAGAAAAAGTCGGCCGCAATGCCGTTTTTACTTCGAAGGTCAAGATCGAAGGAGCCCCGAACATTCTGTTCGCGGCTCATGTTGACTACACTTCCAACCTTCAGGAAGTCAAGATCGAAGACGGAGAGCTGTACGGAAACGGGACCTTCGATTCGAAGAGCCTGTTCTTCTCCATGTTCGAAGCGGTCGAGAAGATCCTGACCGAGCAATCGCGCCTGGATGTCAACCTGACCATGGTCATGACCACCGATGACGAAACGACCCAGGATGGGATGAATCACATTGTCGATCAGTTTCTCAAATCCGGAAAGTTTTTCGATTTGGCGATCGAAGAAGGATCGGGGATCGTCGACCCCGCCTATTTTGGTTTAATGAGCCATTATGCTCTGATCGGGATCGGCCTGACCGGGGAAACCACCGTGCGATTTAAGACGGTTAAATCGGAAAACGGCGAAAAAAATCTTTCGGCGTTTTTGGAAGAGCTCCAGAAAAACCCGGTTTTCAAACCAAAAATTGACCAAAAAGCCATGATCCCGCTTCGGGAAATGGCCAAGGACCTGCCGTTTTTTGAAAGGTTTTTCTTCAATAATCTGTTCATCTTCCGACCGTTCGTCAAAAGAAAGATTGATGAGGAATACCTGGGGCTTTCCAAACTTTTGAAGACGCAGATCATCATGGGCGAGGTCGAATGCACCGAAGAGGAATGCCGTGCGGACCTGACCTTTGAATTGGCGACTCACAACACAACCGCCGACATCATTCTGGCGCTCTCGAAAAGTCTGAGGAAATACGGGGTGGAGTATCAGCTGCTTAACAACGTTGATGCCACCAAAATCGCCGACATCCACAGCGAAGGTTTCAAAGTCGTGGAAAAGACCATCCGTTCGGTTTACAAAAACATCTATACCGCGCCGGTCATCGTCACCAACATTTCCGAAAAACGGTATTTCGATAAAGTCAGCGACTGCGTCATCCGCTTTTCGCCTCTTTATTACACCACCGCCGCTTACCGCGAGGGCAAAAAAGGATTGGAACATGTGTCCGGGAAATCGCTGTGCTACGCGGTCAGCTTCTTCCAGGGAATTTTGAAGACCTACACAAGGAGATAAGAAATGTATTGTACGAATTGCGGCCGCGAGGTCGGAGAAAATCACAAGTTTTGCTCGAACTGCGGAAAAGAGATCCGCAAAACGGTGTCATCGGAGATCCGGCTCGAACCGGCCGCCGAAATCGCCGCTGTTCCCGAAAAACCGCTGGATGCGACCGGGAAAGTCATGATCGGGCTGAGCCTGACTGCGCTCATTTGTTCGATGTTTCCGTTTCATGACGGCGTCCTCGTCGCCGGGACGGCTTTCGGAGTCGGAGCCCTGATCCTGGCCATCCTTCAAAAAATGAAGGGAAACCCCCGCTTTGTCACGTCGGCCATCATCGTGGCCCTGACCGCCATTGCGGTGTCGGCTTGTTGGTTCGTTTTCTTCAACATCGCATTTTTCTGATAAAAAAAACAAACCCGTTTTTAATAACCGGGTTTGTCATCAGTCTGAAGGCAGCCTGGCTGCCTTTTATTAATTTCTTTTGATTCTTTCGGCCAGGGTCAGCAATTCGGAATCCGAAAGCTGGTTTTTGGTGAAACGGAAGGTCACGGTGTCATTTTCGTAACGCGGAATGATATGAACATGGGCATGCATGACCGATTGGCCCGCCGATTCGCCGCTGTTGTTCAGGATGTTGACTCCCGAGACGTTCAGATTTTTCTTGATCTGTTTGGCAAGTTTGACACTTAGGGAAAACAAACGTCCGGCGACGTCTTCTTCCATCTCCAAAACATTGTCATAATGCTTTTTGGTCACGACCAGAGCATGTCCGACCGAAGCCTGGGAAATGTCCAGAAAAGCCAGAAACTCGTCATCCTCATAGATTTTGTAAGCGGGGATCTCGCCTTTGACTATTTTACAAAATATGCACATATCGTTTCCTCCTGCCATCAATTATATAAAAAAACGGTTGGAAAAGCAATGAATATGTGGTACAATGTCGTATAAATGAATTAAGAAAAAAGGAGCAAAGCGCCCATGAACAGCCTGAGAGCCAAGATCAACACCCGCCACATCGTGCTCATTTCCGTCCTGGTCACCCTGGGCGTCATTTTCTCGATTTTCGACCGCTTCATCTCCTCGGCTGCCTTTCCTTTTCTGCCGACGGCGAAAATCGGTTTGGCCAACATCGTCATTCTGATCGGCATCTATCGCTTTAAATTCAAAGAAGCTCTGCTCATGACCATTTTGAAAAGCACGCTGGTCGGACTGATCCTCGGAAGCCCGACCACTTTCGTCATCGGCTTCACGGCCTCGATGCTCAGCTTTTTCGGGATGTACGCAACATACCGGCTGCTTAATCGGGTCGCGACCATGATCTCGGTCAGCGTCGTCGGCGGTTTTTTGCACATTTGGGGCCAGCTTCTCGCCGTGGCGGTCATTTATCAGCTCGGAACCGCCGTCCTGACTTACGGGGCCTTGCTGGTCTTTGTTTCGCTTGTAACCAGCATCATCATCGGATTCGTCGGCCTAAGGATGCTTCAGATCTTTGACCAGAAGGAAAACTCTTAAATTCAATTTAAGAGTTTTTTCATACAAAAACCAGTGAATCTTTAACCCCATTCCCATGAAAGTGATATAACCCGAGTTTTACAGTTGTTGTCCTATAAAGAGTTTATCATAGGTACTTG
>CAYQUB010000035.1:0-9673 GCA_964420625.1 uncultured Bacteroidales bacterium
TGTGTTGGGTGTGTTTGGTTTTGAAATTGAAGGCCTCGCCCAGTTTTCCGGAGAGATAAGCTTTCCGAAGTTTCCCGAGGGTGGTAAATCCCAATTCGGACAGTTTCTCGGTCATGATGTCCGAAAATCCCATTTCCTGAATGATAATATTGTCATAAGGATGTTGATTCTGGTAAATCGTCAGGGCGGCGGCCAGTTTTTCCCCCTCAACAATGCTTCTGATTTTTTCCATGATCTGGGTCACGGATTTGGCCCCCAAATTGTCAATCTCATAAATTTCAAAATTGACGATCAGCGAAACCAATTCGGTAACCCGACTGATGTTAGAATTGGAAAGGGCATTAAAGGCGCGAAGGGAAAGGCCCAATTCCCCAAAGGAATATTTCGCATTCAAATATTCCGGCGGAAAATAACTTACCCTTCCCCTTAATTCCTTTTTTAATTCTTCTTTTTTATATTGTTCGAAAGCCTCGAAGACCGCCTTGGCTTCTTCTTTGGTAAACCCCTGATTTTCTAGGTCCAAATTTATCAAGTGGTTAACTTGATAGATGTGGTGTTCTTCTAGTTTTTTTACGATATTATCATTCAACATGAGCATTTTGATGGATCTGTTCATAATAGTTGATCACCTCATCCTTCATTTTTTAATTATACCATAATTTTAAAAAATATGTCAACCTTTTTAATTTACATAAAAATAAAAACGGTTTTAGTTCAATTTCCGCGGATCAAATTGCAGTTCGGCGATGAATTCGGAAACGTTTTGACCGACCTCGGTGGCCATTTGTTGCAAGTCGGTGGTAAGCATTGGGGCTTGATTCATCGCGATGGGAAGCCGGTCCAAAAAATGTTCGGGGATCACGATTTTGGGATTGAAGCCGAAAAGGTCCCTGACCATTTTGCTGATATAGGTGAAAGAGGAAGTCAAACGCACATTTTCGAATATTTGTTTGGCATTCGGTTCAATGATCTCCGAAACGGCGTTCTTTTGGTGAAGCAAAAGCCACACCTCAAAGCAGGGGCTGCTGACGATCATTCGGATCTTCGATTTTTGATTTTGGTGAATGAAATTCACATAACCTTCGGTGGGGTTAACTTGATTTTTATAACTGTCGCGATCAAAGACCATGCAATAAACGGCGTTCTTGTCATTTTTCCGCTTTCGAAAATCCTGAAGGAAACGAAATAATTGCCGGGGAGAGTTGCTTCCCCGATCTTGCTGGGTCCTTTCCAAATAAACGATACGGATGTTGTTCCGGATTTTCAAATCCGAAAGCCGCTTTTCCAGGAGCCGGAAATAAATGGGTTCGGTATTGGTCCCTTCCATGATAATGTAATATGTCCGGAAAGGTTCGACGCTTCCGACCCGTTTTTCCGGATATCGGTTATACAAAGAGACGTTTGCGCGGATGGGAGCCATCAGCGGTCACCGTTTTTTTGGATGATCGGAACTCCCCCGTAACTGCCTTCCAAATATGACGCGGATATTTTTTTATCCAAGCGTTCCTTGAAGATGTCCAGCGAAAAAATCCGCGAGGAATGATCTTCGCCTTTTTCCATGAACCAGACTTCATCCCGACGGAACAATTCCTGAGACAGAATGTTGGTTTCATGAGTCGAAAACAGAATTTGGACTAAGAAATTCTGCGAATGTTCCAAATAAAATTCCAAATATTTTACTACCAAAAGCGGATGAATGCTGCGGTCGATTTCGTCAATGACATAAATGGTTCCTTCCCGAGGGCTGATCAAAATGTCAACGAGCTCAAACAAACGCTTGGTTCCTTCCGATTCTTCGGCGAACTCAAAGAGCATTTCCGAATGCTGGTGTTTCAGCATGGTCGTGGTAATGGCAATTTCCCGGTCGGGCTTAACCTCAATGCCGAACAATGCTTGAGGAAGGCACAAACCAAACCGGCATTCTTCGCCATCTTTGGCTTTTTCGGCGATTTCCGCCATCAGTTCATCGAAAATTCTTTTTGGAACTTGATCGGTAAAGTTTTCGAAACTGATCGGTTCGCTGACAATTTCGGAAATTCCGGTATCAAACATTTTCAAAACTTCCAAAAAGCGAGCGCGATAAGAATCGGTGAAATAACTCATTTTCGAATAACCGATGTCTTGCATGTTGATGACGAGATGGTTTTTGAACCACGAAAAAATCCGGCTGAAAACTTGGAATGATTCACCCAGTTGCTTATTTCGGTTCATCTCCCCAACAAACAGAACGCTATCGTTTTTTTCCAGGTCGTGAAGGTAGGTCTCAAAGCGATGTTTATCTGGGGCGGGCATCTTGATCGAAGTCGAAAAAGTATTTTCGGTCAAATCCCGTTCAAAAAGCATTTTGTTTTTGTCGGTCTTGGGGTTGATTTCATAGAGCCACTCTTTGGTGATGCGGCAATCATAAAGAACGAAACAAAAACCGTAGGAATAAAACATCCCCTCGGTAAAAAAGGTGTATTCCAACATGGATTCTTTGGCCCGGTTGACCGGGTCAAGTTTGGAGAAAAGATTTTTGTGTTTGGCCGACATTCCCTCCAAAACGATCGATTTTCCCAAAGCCATGGCCTTGATGAAGTTGCTTTTTCCGGAGGAATTGGCTCCAAAGATCACGGCTTGTTTCAGAATGTCCAAATCGTTCAGTTTCGCGAAATGGCTGGTCAGACTTTTTTGGAGACTGGGAACCAACGAAATCATTTGTTCGCTGGCGAATGACAAAAAATTATTTACTTTGAAAGTTATTAACATACAATCTCCTTTCGTTAGTCCTGATTCATTATATAATGTCTATTAAAAAAAGTCAATTCAGGTGATTTATTCGCCCAAATTGACCATTTTTCATTTCTTTTCCAAAAAAGTCTCATAAAAAGCCGCGAAGACTTTTTCCAGAACATCGGTCATCCCCAATTGGCCTTCATGATAGTGACCGCCGTTGGCCGCAAAACAAATTCCGATTTGTTCGGCTTCGTTGAAAAACAAAAAACTGATCAAACCGTAAGCCGAGCCGGTGTGTCCTTTGAACAAGTGGTTCTTATAAGGAAAAAACCGCAGCTGCAGCCCTTTCGCATAATATTCCGGAGTTTTGCCAACCCAATGCCTGGTCAGCATCAAATCGATGGTAGCGGGCTGAAGCAGGCGAACGCCGTTGACCAAACCTTTGTTCAGAAACGCTTCGATGATCTTCGCGAGATCCTTGATCCCGATCAAAAGTCCTCCGGCCGGGCCCCGGAAGTTGTTTCCGAGCGGAAACAGCGGATAGCCGTTGTTCAACAGTTCCGAAGCCGTCTTCCCCTTTCGGAAACCGGAGGATTCTTTGGGGTCTTCCACGTAAAGATCGGCCAGACGTTCCGGATGAAGGATCGTTGAAGTTTGAAAACTGGCATCGACTCCCAACTGATCAAGGATCCGTTGTTTTACAAATTCGGTAAAGGGCCGTTTTGCCAATGTTTCCACGCAGCAAGCCAGGATGCCGCATCCAAAATTCGAATAAATGAATTTGGTTCCGGGGACATTTTCGTCCCAAGCAGCGTCCGCGTAATAAGGCCCGTCATTGGGAACCAAAAGGTCTTTCAGAGCCACGAAAAAGTTCTTTCCGTTGACCCCGTTGTAAGTCCGGTTCTCATTTTCGGGAAGCGGATCATCGTCGCTGAACCCGTCGGTGATGCTTGAACTTTGGGTCATCAGCATCTTGACGGTCAAAGGGATTTCCGGATGGTAAGGATTGCGGATTTTGAAACCGAGAAGGTCGGAGATGTCGGAATCAAGCGTTGCTTTCCCTTCCTCGATCAAAGCCATCATGGCCATGGCCACCACGATCTTGGAGACCGAAGCGATCCGGAAAATGGTTTTTGATGTTACAAAAACTTCATTTTCCAAAGACTGACGTCCCCAGTTGACTTGCTCGATCGTCTCATATTCCCGATTGTGTTTTTTGATTATGGCACAGCTGGCACCAATCAGTTTCGCGTCTTCCGCGATCGTTTGAAACTTTTCCGTGAATGTCATTTATTTACCTCCCCGGGCTTTTTGTCTGTGATGATAACACTTTTTGGGGTTTATTTCAAGTATTTCTCGGGATCGTTGACCATTTCCTGGATTTTCAAGACGCCTTGAGCATAAGGATAACCGTCAATCAAAGCGTGATGGGCCTGGATCTGCAGAGAAATGAGGGTTTTGTCCCCAACATTGTGGTATTTTCCCCAAAGAATTCGGGGAACGGAATCAAAATCGTTTCCTGGCATCGGATGGGTGGCGGAAGTAAAATCGATCCATGGCATGCTGCTTATGTAAAATTGGTCCATTCGGGATTCGTCATTGTACAAATCTTTGACGATCACACCCAATTTGGCGGTCGCCATTTTTCTTTGGATTTCCATAAGGTATTCGGAAAACGGTTTGAATTCCACTTCGCAGTTATCATAAATTCCGTCCTTGGTCATGACGGTGAAAGCCGGATTGATCACGTCATACTCCACAACTTTTCCCTTCATGATCCGCAGCCGAAATTCCGGAATCTCGTTTAAGGCTTTGACGATCAGATACATGAAAGTTGCGAAGAATGGAAGTTTGACGCGATGAATGTATTGGAAGAAAAGAGTCAGATCAATGGCCGTGGTGGCTCCGTAATACGGAACGGCGTATTTAATGAACCATTCGTAATGCTGTTTCCCTTTCCAATTATTGATGTCAATTATTTTGTATTTCATTTATTTTACCTCGATCAATTGGTAATTCATGGTTCCCAAGCCGATTTTCTCGCCGTGTTTTAAGCCGGCGTCCCAGGTCGTATTGGGATTGAGAGCGGCAAAATGGTTATTCTTTGAATCCTCGTAACCATTGATCATCGGCGCTTGGTTGATGAGATCCACCGATGCTTTATCCAAGGCTACCGGATCGAAAGAGGCCAAGAATCCGATGTTGGCGATGATCGGAACATTATTGGTCGCATCGCAGTCGCAGTCAGGAGAAACATCAATGATGAAGCTGATGTGAAAAGCCGGTTTGTCATGAACGACCGCGTAAGCATATTCCGCGACTTTTTTGTTCATGTTGACGCTGCTTTCATTCCAATCGACCTGAACCGCATCAAAACTGCAGACCCCGATGCAGCGTCCGCAACCCACGCAGAGAGCCGGATCGATCTTTGACTTCCTGTCCGTCATGGTAATGGCCCCGGCAGCGCAGTTTTTGATGCACATCATGCATCCTTTGCACTTGTCTTCCCGAATGAACGGTTTTCCCGAGCAATGCATTTCGTGTTTTCCGGCCCGGGATCCGCTCCCCATTCCCAAGTTCTTCAAAGCGCCGCCGAAACCCGCCAATCCATGGCCTTTGACGTGACTCATCGAAATGATGATGTCCGCGTCCGCAATGGCCCGGCCAATCTTGGCGGTTTTTACGAATTCTTTGTTGATCGCAATTTCCGCTTCGTCGGTTCCGCGCAAACCATCGGCGATGATGGTATGGCAATCCGTTTGGAAATAATTATAACCGTTTTCGAAAGCAGAACTCAAATGATCAAGAGCGTTTTTCCTTCTTCCGATGTAGAGAGTGTTGCAATCGGTCAAAAACGGCTTTCCTCCCAAAGATTTGACGATCGAAACGATCCGCCTGGCATAATTGGGACGAAGGTAAGCCAAATTCCCGGGCTCGCCAAAATGAATTTTGATGGCAACGAACTTATTCTGAAAATCGATCTGTTCGATTCCCGCCGCTTTCGTGAGTTTTTCCAGTCGGTCCAAAAGACTTTCATGGTGACTGATTTTCATTGATGTGAAGTAAACTTTTGATTCCATATGTTCTGCTTTCCTTGAATAAATTATAAACGATTTTCCCTTTTTTCACAAGCAGAATATTTAAAACCGAGGACCTATTTTTGTTTAATATTTACACAAAACCTTTTTTTGGGTATACTGTTAACGAGGTACAACTTATGAAGATCATTCCCTTGCCAAGAGAGATGCGTCCGGAACCCGGCCGTTTCGTCTTTACCAAAGATCTCAGCATCAGTTACTCCGCCGAGTTTGAAACGATGGCGGCTGATTTTTCGGATTTTTACAAACAAAAGACCGGATGGAAGACCCAGAAAGGTCTTTTTTCGGCGGTTAGTTTTCTGCTTGATTTCAACCTGCATTCCGAACAGTACAAACTTAAGGTTACGAGGGAAGCCGTCATGCTGGAAGCGTCCGACCAATCGGGAATGTTTTATGCCTTGCAAACTCTGAAACAAATGATTCTTGCCACTCCCGAGGGTTTGGCGGTCGAATGCGGAGAAATTTATGATGAGCCGCGATTTGCTTACCGGGGCTTCATGTTGGATGTTTCCCGTCATTTCTTTCCTAAGCATGATTTGCTCCGGCTGATCGAAATTATGAGCCATCATAAACTTAACCGCCTGCATCTTCATCTTACGGATGATCAGGGTTGGCGTTTTGAAAGCCAACTTTTCCCGCGGCTTCAGGAAATCGGAAGCAAACGGGATGGCACGATCAATTCCAAAAATATTTCCGACGACGTTCCGGTCGAAGGCTATTATACTCAATCCGATTTAAAAGAAATCGCGGTTTTTGCGGCATCTAAATTCGTGGAAATAATCCCCGAGATTGATCTTCCCGGTCACTCCATGGCTTTGATGGCCGCTTATCCGGAGTTCTCCCATCACCAAGAAATGGCCGTTCGGAAATCCTTTGGGATCAGCCCGAAGATCCTTTGCCTGGGAGCGGATGGCTTGGAAGAATTTCTGACTGCGATCCTTTCGGAATTCATTTCCGTTTTCCATCCGAAAATCATCCATTTAGGGGGTGACGAAGTCCCGCTTCAAGAACCAAAGTCCTGCGCCAAATGTAAAAAAGCCGTCCAAAGCCGCCACCTTAAAAATCTTGGGCAGCTTCAAACGGATCTCATCAATCGTTTGAGCCGTAATTTACGGGATCAGGGGGTCCGGACCATGGTTTGGAATGACGCGCTTGATTCCAATTTGGATCCGGGGATCATCGTTCAGCACTGGAAGCCGTTTTCCAACCGCCAGACCGTTTCCCAAATCAACCAAGGCCGAAAAGCCGTGATCTCCAATTTCTTTTCCTTATACTTGGATTATCCTTATGCCATGACCCCGCTAAGAAAAACCTACGATTTCCGTCCGGAATTAAAGGGTATTCGCCATCCGGAAAACATTTTGGGAATTGAAAGCCCGCTTTGGACCGAATGGATCTCCACTCGGGAAAAACTGGAATTCCAAATATACCCGAGGATGGCCGCGGTCGCGGAATTGGCTTGGTCAAATCCGATAACCCGCGATTATCAAGATTTTCTGGATCGTCTTCCGGTCCTTTTGGAATACTACCGAGCTTTGGGTTTAAATGTTTCGGCGGTTCCAAAAAAACCGCTTCGGTTATGCAAGCGGATCTTGGGAACGATTTGTTGGCTTAAGAATAAGGATTGCGAGTTTTTGAAGAATTAAAAAAGATGCCTATTCGGCATCCTCTTCCGGAAGGTCCTGGACATTGTGATAAACATCCTGAACATCGTCGTTTTCTTCCAATAAACCAATCAATTTTTGAATGTGATGAATGTCGGTCTCATCGGTGACCGTGACATAAGTCATCGGGATCCAAGCGATCTTGTCTTCCAAAAATTCAATGTCTGATTTGGCGGCCGTCATGGCCGCTTTCATTTTGGAATATTCGGTTGACGGAGCGGTAACCGTAACCAGCCCTTCGTCGACTTGAATGTCGGAAACATCGCAATCGCCTGCGACCATGATCTCCAAAACTTCTTCATCGGTAAATCCTTCGAAACTTAGCAATGCTTGGTTGCTGAACTGATGCTGAACGCTGCCCGATACCCCCAATTTCCATCCGGATCTCGAGAAAGTAGTCCGGATGAAAGTATAAGTGCGGTTGACATTGTCGGTCAAACAATCCACAATGACCATTGAATTGCTTGGTCCAAAACCCTCATACCGTATTTCTTGATAAGCTTCTTCGGCTCCGCCTTTGGCTTTTTCAATCGAACGTCTGATGACTTCCGCCGGGATCTGGGCCTTTTTCGCTTTCTCTATTTCTTTCTTTAAGGATTGGTTGAGATCGGGATCGGGAACGCCATTCTTGGCGGCGGCGTAAATCGCCATCGCGAATTTTGCGTTTTGCTTGCTCTTGACTGCAGCCGTTTTTGCCATTGATGCGGCACGAACCTCATGTGCTCTTCCCATAATTAAAATCTCCTTATTTTTTTACTTATTTATTATACATCTTAATGATTTATTTTTCCACAACTATTTGCTTTTTTTCATACAGGGTCATTTTCCCGTTTTTTCCGGTTTTGGTGATGGCCCCAACATAACAAAGGACGTTGACGGCGATCTGAGCTTTCTTCAAAGTCATTTTCGCCGCCGAAGCAAAGTCTTTGCTCGTGAAAACGCCATCTAGCCCCAAAGGAATCAATTTGATGTAATCCGCCGGAGAATCGATGGCGATCTCCGAAACCAAAGATAGCGGCAAGCGGTCCTGACAAACCGACCCTTTTTTTCGGTCTTGGCTCCAGCCGTTCAGATATCGGTATTCTTCCATATCCAAAAGCAAGATCAAGAAACTTAAATGCGGATGGTTGAGAAAGGATTTGATCCGGTAAAGTTCCGGGAAGATCCGATAGGCGGTTCCCGGCGCCGGAGAGCGCCGTTTTTTCGAAACTGCCCCGGTTTCGGGATCGATCCAAAGCAGCCATTTGGCTGCAAAACTCGGAAAAACGACCTTGACCCGGTGGTCTTCCAAAAACACCGATAACTTGTCGCGAAGTTTGTTGAACTGTTTCGTTTGAATTTCGACGATCTCGTCTCCATGACAAATGTCCGCGAAATAGTTCCCGACTTTGATTTCGTGAAAGGCCGAGTCCGGTTCCAAGTACTTCTTAAGCCCGCGATGGATCGTCTTTTCTCCCAAAGTCCCGATCAGTTGGGGTTCGGGAAAATTTTCATTATTGATGATGTCGTCAAATCTTTTTGCATCCATAAGCATCACTCATTCTTCCGTTAATTTGATTATACTACCGAATCATTCCCGAAAAAAGTAAAAGTTGGTATTCCTTGAAGAAGGGGATGATTTTTGGTATAATATTCCAAGAGGTTAATCATGAAAAAGATATTTTTAACATTATGCGCTTTACTTTTGCTCCCTTTGGCAGGATGCGTCAGCGAAGATGCAACCATTTCCTTCTCGGTCGAAGAATTGATTCTAAAAACCAATGAGAACTCCAGTCTTCCGATCGTTTTTGAGAAAATTAAAGAAAACCAAATTCTTTACGAATCCTCCGATCCGGAAATAGCCCTCATTGAGGGCGGAGTCCTAAGGGCGGTAAAAATCGGAAAAACGCTTATTACCGCTACCTACGGAAGAAACGTTGAAGTATCCGCGAAACTGTTGGTGATCGTTGAAAACACCGAGATTGTCCACCCGATTATTTCCTCATCGTCCGACTATCTAAAACCGGCGGGAATGACGGAAATCGTCTTTCTGAATTCGGAAAACGTTGGGGCGATCCGGGATAGTTTTAACTGGGAAATCGACCATCCGGAAATCCTTTCCTTGAATTCGGAATGGGTGGTTTCCGGCCTGACAACCGGAATTGCAACCATCACCGCCACTTTGAAAACCGATCCCTTGATTAGTTCAAGTTATCA
>CAYQUB010000036.1:0-9465 GCA_964420625.1 uncultured Bacteroidales bacterium
AAAAGAATTGGAACAGCATTTTGACGGTGTTGCATTTAGATATATAATATACCAATCCGAAAAACCTTTGAAAAAGGCTTGACTAAATATCAGAAATATAATATAATAATCCAGCATGGTTTAATATAGGAGGTGCTCTGTATGAAAAGAACATACCAACCGAATAAACGCAAACATATCAAAACTCACGGGTTTCGTGCCCGCATGGCGACTGTCGGTGGAAGACTTGTCTTGTCACGTAGACGTCAAAAAGGTCGCTACAAATTAACGGCTTAATAAACAAAAACCTGGACCACTCGTGTGTCAAAAAAACATGGGAGTGGTCTTTTTTGTTTAAGGCCAGAGGAGTCATATGAATCGGAAATACAGTTTAAAGAAAAACCATGATATCGACAAACTCGTAAAAATGCGAAGAAGCGTCGGAAACCGGTATTACGCCATCTATTATATGATAACTTCGGGAATAGGCCCAAAAATCGCGATCTCTCCTTCGCGGCAGTTTCGAACCGCCGTGGAAAGAAACTACGAAAAGAGGGTGCTGCGCGAAATAATCCGAGCGAAACTAGAAACCTTGAGCCATCTGAAGCTGCTCATCGTCGTCAAAACGGCTTCGCAGTCCTTGACCTTTGTTCAAAAAGACGAACAAATAACCCGCTTATTAAAGAAAATAGACGAACAAAAAACAACACAGGAGATAAAATGAAAAAACATTACAAAACTTACTTATTTGTGGCTTTGGCAATCCTTGGATTATTCTTGTTCAGCAGCTGCGGCGGAACCGGCACGACGGTTTACGAGCCGATCGACGGCATCAAAAAAGCCGGCGACGTCCTAGTTTGGCCGATGGCCGCCATCATGTGGCTGATCGGAAAAAGCCTTGCCTTCCAAAATTACGGCTTGGTGATCGTGATTTCCACGATCCTGATCCGAACCGCGGCTTGGCCGATTTATGCCAAGACCAACGACATGACCCTGAAAATGCAGCTCATGGCTCCGGAACAGGCAAAACTCGAACAGAAATACGCCGGAAAGACCGATTCGGAAAACAATCAGCGCAAACAGATGGAAACGATGCAGCTGTACAAAAAATTCGGCGTCGGGATCGGCGGATGCCTGGTACAATTATTGCAATTGCCGATATTTTTATCCTTTTATCAAACCTTGCAACGCATACCGAAGACTTTGGGCGCGGAATACCGGTTTGATTTCTCCTTCCTGAACACTAAAATTTTCGGACTGGATCTGTTCGCGGGCCGTGACGCCGGCGAATTCCAAAAATGGGGGATCATCGTTCTGGCGGTTTTGGTCGGCGGAACCCAGATCATGAGTCAGCTTTTAGCTACTCATCGCCAGAAGAAAGCCAAATTGGAATCGCAATCCACCCTCCCCGCTTACCGTCAGCCGGGTCGGACCGACACTCAGAAGCAAACCGAGATGACCATGAAGATCATGATGTACGGCATGACCGTCATGATGATGTTTTTCGTCTATCAGAGCACGGCCGCTTTGGGATTGTATTGGTTA
Source organism: uncultured Bacteroidales bacterium (assembly GCA_964420625.1). Classification (GTDB taxonomy): domain Bacteria; phylum Bacillota_I; class Bacilli_A; order ML615J-28; family CAG-698; genus UBA2253. Next base: position 1,525 of record CAYQUB010000036.1, read on the forward strand.
ATCGGTAACCTTTATTCGTCGCTCCAAGCCTACATCAGCTACAAGAGCAGCAAAAAGCGCATTGAACAGTTAAAAGCTAAAATATGATGGGAGAATAAAAAATGCACAGAAAACTATATGAAGTCAAAACGCTTGAAGAGGCAAAACAGCTGGCGGTCGCCGAATTCGGAGTCAAAGAATCGGATCTGACCTTTACGATCGTCAACGAGAAGAAAGGCTTCCTGGGAATCGGAAGCAAGATCGAAGTCGAAGCCGTCATCGATGCGGACGGGATAACCCGAGGCAAAGAATACATTCAGATGATTTTGGACAACAACAACATTCAGGGATTCATTGAAAAGAAAGTTCGCGGAAACAATGTTGAATTCAACGTTGACGCCGGCGATTTCAATGGCTATCTGATCGGAAAGAACTCCCGGAACCTGATCGCTTTGCAAATCTTGGTCTCCACCGTTGTCAACAAATACTACGAAGGCGAAGAAGAAGCCAAGATCGTCATGGTCGATGTGGGGGGATATCGAAAGCGACGCGAAAAGAACCTGGAAAACATGGCCGTCGATTTTGCCAAGCAGGTTTCCCGAACCAAACAAAAGATTCAGCTTGATTACTTAAACGCTTATGAACGCAAGATCGTTCACAACAAACTTTCCTCATGGAAGGATGTCCGGACTTACTCGGTGGGCGAAGAGCCGAACCGCTTCCTGGTCATTGAATACAAACCGATGGCCAAGGTCCCGGAAGTCCCGAAGACCGAAACCGCTGCAACCCAGCCGGCCGAGGCCCCAAAACCGGCGGAAACGCAAGCAACGGCCGAAATCGTTGCGAAAGACAACAAACAAGAATAGGCATGAAAAAACACCGGATCGTTAGATCCGATGTTTTTGTTTATTAGGAATCATCAATCGATGTCCGGAGTCAGTTTTTCGAGTTTGGACTCCAAAACGTCCGGGTTCTCCAATATCCTCTTCAAGAGGCGGAGGGAATTGGCGTAATAGAGACCGTCGCAGAAACGTTCATCGATGACGATGCCCAGATTCATGACTTTGGCAGCTTTGACCGAGCCATCCTCATCGACGGTAGCCTGCATTGTCTCTTTTCCCATGCTGACGAAAAGGCCGGTGGTCCCGAAATTATAAAGATGATGGAAAGCGTAGTCGATCTTTATCGATTTCAGATTGGTGATGAAGAAGGTCGTATGAAAAGGGGAAACTTCGATGATCTTTTTGGGGAGCATCCCGTGTTTGTCCAAAAATTTCAAAAACCCGACGGCGAATTTGATCATGCAGTTCGGGACTATGGTCAGTATTTTGGCGGTTTTGTCGGTATCGTTGATGGCTTTCGCGGTGGTGTTGGCTAAAATCACTTCGTCCATTTTGGCTTTGATCTCGGAAAGGCTCTCCAATCCCGTGAAGCCGACTTTGACGGTGGTCTCGTCGCCTTCGTCTTTCAAAGTTTTTTTGACTGCCAGAGACACAAAAATGGTCCTGCGCTTGTAATGCCGTCCGTTCATGACGAAACGGTTCAGTTCCGGCCGCAGGGCGATCAGGCGAATTACGGCCGCGATGACGACGTGCATGTAATTGTAAGAAATCCCTTCGGCTCTTTTGGCAGCGACGAAACCATCGAGAGCATCGCATCGCACCGGATATAAATATGAAACCTGTGAATCACTCCGGTCTGTCATGATGTGCGGAATGATTTTAAAAATGGGGTCGATGGTCTTCAAACGGATCCCATCGCTTCGTTTTCCAAACATATTCGTAAGCCTCCAAGGAATTATTGTAACACAAAGCCCCAGAACTCTAAAACAGGACGATAAACAAGATTACCGAAACGAGCCTTCAGGCGGATGACAAGCCCCATTTTCCAAGCCGTGGTTTGTTTATTTTCCAACAACAATCCCCAAAAGGCCCGTAAAATTCTTTTTTGTCTCTAAAATATTTAATATTCGGCGGTCTTGTTCCGTTTTATAACAAGATGAAAATGAGCGCTGACAAAGTCAGCGCTCTGAAGATCACCGAAGCGAGCTTATTTTTCCAAATATGACCGTTCCAGTTGCTTGAGATAAGTAACGAAAGGAACAATGTTCTTGTTGACCTTGAATTCTTCAAGCGTTTGGAAATATTTTTCTTTGTTGTCCGAAGGGATGATGACCGGATAAAGACCGTGAATCATCATTTCATAAGCGAGGACCAATCGCGAGCAGCGTCCGTTTCCGTCCAAAAACGGATGGATCTTGGCTAGTTGCAAGTGGCTGAAAGCAATCTTTTCAAAGACGTCCCCGCTGTTGTCTTCAAGCGTTTCAAAATATTTTTTCATGCGGTCGTATACCTTCAAATGGCTTGGGGGCGTGTGGTTCGAGCCTTTGACGGAAATGTCTACGTTTCGGTAGAGCCCGCCGGTTCCGATGCCGGCCATCAGAAGCTCATGAAGGTCTTTCAGTTTGTTTTCGTCTAGTTTTTCACCGCTGTTGCATAAATCGATCACGAAAGAAAAAGCTTTGGCATGATTTTCGATTACGGAAACTTTTTTGGGATCGAGTCCGCGGGCATTCCCCGAGAGAACGTTTTTGACGTTTTCCAGAGTAACCCAATCGTTTTCATAAGCCAGGGAATTTTGAATGAAGTTCTCCCGGAATTCCAGACTTACGTTTTTGGAATCGAATTTTTTCGATGCGATTTCCCGCATCTTCAATAACGGCCAATCACTCATAATGAACCTCCTTTATTTGTCTGATTTGATTATATCACAAGGTTTCGCAATTAACAAGGAAAAAACATTATTGAAAAGGACCGGGATGACGAGTATAATGAGAATAGTCGCCGCCCCGGAAATGCTTAAGGAATGAGGGAACCGTCATGATCTTATTGTTAAAAGCCACAAAAAAGCTATTCATCCTCGTTTTTGGGGTAGTTTTCGTTTTCCTGGCGAACGGGACCGTGGAAATTGGTTTAGTCAGCCAAAAGATCGAAGCTTTCAAAGAGCGCGGCGTTTTAATCAACATTGACGACGGAATCCCCGAGAATCATTACTACCGAGTGGAACCGATTCATGACTACGAAGACGTCACCCGCCCCGTTTTCAACACTGAAGACCGGCTGATCGGATCAAAGACCGACATCGTCGTCACCAACCGGAATCCGATGCGCGACAACAAAAACATCGGTTGGGCCACCGGGTTCTTGGCCAAAGCCTTTTACATCGGCCACGCGACCCTCAACGCCGACGATGAGGGGGCCGAGATGTTTGAAGTCATTGGGAACGGCGCTACCGCCGCGGACAACGAAGTCACCCTGGCGTCCAACGATTGGATCACTTACGAAGAGTGGTTGGGAGAAAACGGGGTCTCGCCGATGATCATCGGGCTGCGGGTCAAAAACACGACCGAAGAACAACGAGACCAAACGGTCGCTTACGCCGAAGCCCAGATCGGAAAACCTTATAATTTCAGTTTCATTTTCAACCGAAACAATTCTTATTACTGCACGGACTTGGTCAGCCGGGCTTTTTCGTCCGCCGGGATCAACGTCAATTATGATTATTTTGCCACCACCGGAAACGACCTCATCGCCAGCCGCGAAGTTTACGTCATTTTTGTAAGAGAAACCGTCGTTGTCGCGGGGATAAAACAACACAACATTTATTTTTTGACCAATGGAGAATGATATGGAAGATACAATCGTCGCCGTTTCGACGGCTTTAAGCAAAAGCGCCATTTCCATCGTCCGGGCCAGCGGACCGGAAGCGATCGCCATGGTCGGCCAAATATTCCGTGGAAAAGACCTGAAAACCGCGGAAAGCCATACGATTTCGTACGGACACATCGTTGACGGCGGCGAAGTCATCGACGAGGTCTTGGTCAGCGTGTTTCGGGCCCCGAAGACTTATACGACCGAAGACATCGTAGAAATCAACTGCCACGGCGGCATGTTCGTTACCAATCGGATCCTGGGACTGCTTTTGGAAAAAGGAGGCCGGATGGCGGAACCAGGCGAGTTCACCAAAAGAGCTTTTTTAAACGGGCGGATCGACCTTACCCAGGCCGAAGCGGTCACCGATCTCATTGACGCCAAAACATCGAGCAGCCTGAAAATGGCCAACCTTGGCCTGCGCGGGGACATCCGGAAAATGATCGAAGATTTCCGAAGCCGGCTTTTGGCTTGCATTGCCAAGATCGAAGTCAACATTGATTATCCCGAGTACCTTGACGAAGAACAAATCACCGGTGAAATCCTGAAACCGGCCGTGAGCGGGATGCTTGAGGAAATAACCAAAATTTTGGAAAAAAGCAAAGTTTCGGCGATTCTGAAAGAAGGCATCTCCACCGCCATCATCGGGAAACCGAACGTCGGGAAATCCAGTTTGCTCAACGCCTTGCTAAGGGAAGACCGCGCCATCGTCACCGCCATCGCGGGAACCACCCGCGACACCATCGAAGGCACGGTGAACCTGGGGGGATTGATCCTGAATCTGATCGATACCGCCGGGATCAGGCAAACCGCCGACGCCATCGAAAAGCTCGGGGTGGAAAAAGCCAAGAAGATCATTGACCGGGCGGCTTTGATCATTTTGGTGTTTGATTACAGCACGCCGCTAACCGAGGATGATTTCCGGATCTTGGAACTGACCGAAAAAAAGGAAAGGATCATCGTCGTCAACAAGCAAGACTTAAAAAAACAGATCGATCTTTCCCGTTTGAAGGACTATCAGCTGATCTCCGCCTTTAACCAAGCCGACATCGAGAAATTGGAGAACAAGATCCGGGCCGTCTGCCAGATCTCTGATTTGGTCGACCTGGATTACACTTATGTTGGGAACGCCCGCCAGATCGCCAAATTAAAACAAGCCCAAGACAGCCTGAAAGAAGCGATTTTGGGAATCGAAAACCGCCAGCCGAGCGACATCGTCAACCTGGATCTGACCGCCGCCTGGAAGACCATGGGAGAGATCATCGGCGAAACCGTCGAAGATGAACTCCTCACCGAAATGTTTTCCAAATTCTGTCTCGGGAAATAAAAAGACGCCAGCCTGAAGCCGACGTTTTTTTTGGTTATTCGGGATCGTTTGGTTTTTTGAAAAACAGCCACTTTTTGGCGGCGATCGGATAGATCCCCAGCGTGATCACCGACAGCAGGAAGTAACGGAGCATGTCGAAGAAAAGCGAATTTTCCGGAAACGCGAGTTTCAATCCGAAGTAACAGCCGATGACGATGACAACGGCGAGAGCGCAGCGGATGATGCGGATCCTGACCGGCTGCGAGCAGTCGAAATCCACGAACCGGTGTTCGAAATAAACGGCGATGACGTAGCCCAAGAAAAATGCGTAAGCCGTGTAGAAATCTTTGAACGGAAGCGTCTGTTCATACGTTCCCCGCCAAAAGATGGAAACGAACGGCAGGAAGAACAGCGCCACCAAGCCGTAAAGCACCATTTGCTTTTGAAAATCCGGCTCGTATTTCTTGTGAAGGTAAGAACCGACCAGGGCGCAGCCGACGCCGAGAGCGATACCGGCGATGACGTCGGTCGGATAATGAACTCCCAAAAACAGCCGGGAGATCCCGACCGCCCCGATGATGATCCCGGCGGTCCATTTGGCCCATTTCTTGTTGATGAGACGGGAAAGCAGCGTATAGGATACGGCCGCGTTTTGGGAATGCCCGCTCGGAAAGGAGTAGCCGGTGGCGGTTTCGGCCCGGGCCGGTTCGAAATCGGCCAATTCATGATTGAAAGGCCGGACCCGGCCTACCAGCCCCTTAATGGAATTGTTGAGGAGCGAGCCAACAAAGAAAGTGAAGACAAAATTCTGTCCGACTTTTTTTGAATAAAAGAAATAGATCAATATCAAAGCAAAAACGAGAACCAGCTGTTCCGCGAGCGAGGTGATGACCTCGAACACCGCGTCGGTAAACGGCGTCGCGATGTCTCGCATCCACTGAATGATTCTCAACTCAAACTCAGTCATAAGCCCTCCTGATTTGTATTCATTGTAATATGGAAAGACATCAAAGTAAAGAAAAAAGTTCGGGGGAAGAAATCTTCGGCCCGAACTTTAGATAATTTATGATTATTTGTCTTTGGCGATTTCCGAAAGCGAAGCAACCAATCCGGCCAACCCCTGGAGATTGGAAGGAACGATGATCTTCGTTGCCTGGCCTTTGGACATTTCGGCGAGCGCTTCATAAGCTTTGATGGTCAGAACGGCCTGATCGGCTTTGGCGCCGCGGATCAATTCGATCCCTTTGGCTTTGGCGGTCTGAACTTCCAAAATGGCTTCCGCTTCGCCTTGGGCTTCCAAAACGGCGGCTTGTTTGTGGCCTTCCGCTTCGTTGATCAGCGCCTGGCGTTTGGCTTCGGCCTGAAGAATAGTGGACTCTTTGAATCCTTCGGCGGTCAGAATAGCGGCTTGTTTTTCGCCTTCGGCCCGTAAAATGGATTCGCGGCGTTCCCGTTCGGCGCGCATTTGCTTTTCCATGGCATCGCGGATGTCTTTCGGAGGAAGAATGTTCTTCAGTTCGACCCGGTTGACTTTGATCCCCCAAGGGTCGGTGGCGACGTCGAGGATGTCGCGCATCCGCGTATTGATCAAATCGCGGCTGGTCAGGGTGGCATCCAGGTCGATATCGCCGATGATGTTACGCAAAGTGGTTGCGGACAGTTTTTCGATGGCGAACAGAGGGTTTTCGACGCCGTAAGTATAAGCTTTCGGATCGGAAATCATGAAAAAGATGACGGTGTCGATCTGCATGGTGACGTTGTCTTTGGTAATGACGGGCTGCGGATCGAAATCAATGACCTGTTCCTTCAAAGAAACCTTCTTGGCGACTCTTTGGAAGAACGGGACCAAGAAATGGATTCCGGTTCCCCAGGTTTTGTAATAAGTTCCCAAACGTTCGATGACGAAAGCATTGGCTTGGGAGACGATCTTGAAGCTGGAAGCCAGCACGATGATGACGACGAAGATAACCGCGAGCAGAGCAATTAAGCTGCCAATGTCCATGGTTAGGAAAACAAACGGATTAAGTGTCATTTTTTCTATCTCCTTTTATTAATTATAATATCTCAACATTGGTCGGGCCGGAGATTTTGGAAACGACGAGTTTGTTTCCGAGAATCGCATCGACGCTGACTTTTTCACCGACGGCGAAGGCCAGATTTTCATTGTTTACGGCTCGCCACTGACTATTTTCGACTTTTACTTCTCCGACCTCACCGAACTCGATGGCTTTGGTGACGACGGCGATCATCCCGACCAAGCGGTCGGCATTGGTCTTAATGATATCTTTTTGCATCATTTTTTTGGTCAACGGCCGGGTTACCAGGATCAGAACCAGCGATACGGCCAGAAAGACGACGATTTGAACGAACGGGAGGCCGAAAATGGCGCCGAAAACCAGCGCGGCGACGGAACCGACGCAAAACCAGATGGTCGTCAGATTGCTCGTTTCCAGTTCGATGATCAGGGTGACGATGAAAATGATAGCCCAAGCGAAGACCATCAGCCAATCGACGGGCTCAAATGCTCGAAGAATCAACATTAAGAAACCTCCTTATCCAGATACACTTTTAAAAACTTTTGCGACGCATCCCAATCGCAAGGGAATTTGTACAGATTTTTCTTGGCGAAATCCAACGGATAGAACTTCATGATGTTTGACACCAAGCGCTTGCCGTTGATGCGGCCGTAACTCGGCTTCAGCGAAACCGCATGCAAGTCATTCTCGGTGTATTTCCCGAGCGTGGCATCTTCTTTGTTCAAAGCTTTGATCAAAAGAATGTTTTTAGATTTATCATAACCGATCAGAGTCGTAAAAGCGGTCTTGAAGTATGACGAAGCGACGGTGTTCAGGGTAATGTTGGTCTCATAAATGGAAACAACACCCTGCGAATCTTTGGAAAACCACATTATATCAATAATAATTCCTCATTTCGCAAATATGATAT
>CAYQUB010000037.1:0-9463 GCA_964420625.1 uncultured Bacteroidales bacterium
GTTTCCGTAGCTCAGTTGGTAGAGCAACTGACTTTTAATCAGTGGGTCGGACGTTCGAATCGTCTCGGAGACACCATTGCCTGGGTGGCGGAATAGGTAGACGCGCAGGACTTAAAATCCTGTGGTAGCAATACCATGCGGGTTCGATTCCCGCCCTAGGCACCAATAGACCGTTTAATTTTAGTGGGTCCTTAGCTCAGCTGGGAGAGCGCCTGTTCTGCAAGCAGGAGGTCGACGGTTCGATCCCGTTAGGATCCACCATTTTTGTATAATGTTAATAGTTATAGATGTTCATTATTTAACTGGCGGTGTAGCTTAGCTGGCTAGAGCGTACGGTTCATACCCGTGAGGTCGAGGGTTCAAATCCCCCCACCGCTACCATTTTGGACCCGTAGCTCAGTTGGTTAGAGCTACCGGCTCATAACCGGTCGGTCGTAGGTTCGAGTCCTACCGGGTCCACCAGTTTTCATTTTACGGAGGAATACCCAAGTCCGGCTGAAGGGATCGGTCTTGAAAACCGACAGGCGGTCAAACGCGCGCGGGTTCAAATCCTGCTTCCTCCGCCATTTGCAAACCTTAAATGAAAAAAAATATAATATCGCGGAGTAGAGCAGCTGGTAGCTCGTCGGGCTCATAACCCGGAGGTCGTAGGTTCAAATCCTTCCTCCGCAACCATTCGGTCTCATGGTGTAGCGGTTAACATGCCAGTCTGTCACACTGGAGATCACGGGTTCAAATCCCGTTGGGACCGCCATGTTGGCTCGGTAGCTCAGTCGGTAGAGCAAAGGACTGAAAATCCTTGTGTCGCCAGTTCGATTCTGGCCTGGGCCACCATCTGAAAACATAGTACTGCAATAGCGGTACTTTTTTTATTGCTCAAAATAAAGAAAGTATCGGATTGAAAAGCAAGAAAGTATCGGATTGAGAAAGCGATTTTTCGTATGCAGTAGTAACATTTGTTGATATCGAATTAAAAAATCAAATTAATGTTAGTCTCTAAGTAGAAACTGCTTTGCTTATCCAAGCCCATGGGGACGGAATATTTCAGGTTTAGCGAGCTGGGATAAAAACAAATTTACAAAGCCAAAAAAATGCGGAAAGTATTGTGCGTAAAACGCACTTTACCTGTTCCTTTAAACTTGTAAACTTTGGAATCTCAATACCGTGGGCCAAGTAGCCCTGTCGGTAGAGATAACAGTAGAAAAATATTTTGCTGCCAGTTCGATTCTGGCCAGGACCACCGTCTGAAAACACAGTATTGAAATAACCGTACTTTTTTATGACATACTGGTGAAATTTGTGCTTAATATTTCGGTTTCGCTTGGGAAAAGCCGCAATTTGTGGTAAAATGAAAACACGACTCAACGCAGAACCTATGGACAAGCGGATCGGAGAAACAAATGACAGAAATGAAAGACATTGAATTATTTTTATTGGATATGGACGGAACCGTGTATTTCGAAGACACTTTGATCGAAGGAGCGAAGGATTTCGTTTTTAAACTCATCGAACAAAAAAAACAATATGTGTTTTTGACCAATAATTCCTCCGTCAACAAAAACGACTATATCAACAAGATGGCCGGGCTGGGGATCCCATGCGGCGAACAAAACATTTTTTCTTCGAGCATGGCGACGGGAATATTCCTAAGCCGTAACCGAAACGGAAAATCCGTTTATGTGGTTGGAACAAACGCTCTAAGGCAGGAACTCCTTTCTTACGGCGTCATCATGACCAATCAGCAACCGGACATCGTGGTGGTGGGCTTCGACCGCGAACTTTGTTATGAGAAACTGGAGAAGGCCTGCGAGTATCTTGACCACGGCGCCGAGTTCCTTGCCACCAACGCCGACGTTCTTTATCCGATCAAAAACCATCGCTACATCCCTGATTGCGCGAGCATTTGCCAGATGATCACCAACGCGACGAAAAAGACGCCGGTGTTCATCGGAAAACCCAATCCTTACATGATCGACCTGCTTTCGGATCTTCGTAAACTTCCGAAAGAAAAGATCGCGATGATCGGCGCCCGCTTGTATACCGATATTGCCGTCGCCAAAAACGCAAGGATAACGGCGATCCTGGTTTTGTCCGGAGAAACCACGAAAGAAATGTTAGAAAAAAGCCCAATCCAACCTGACTTGGTTTTTGATTCGATCAAAGACATTGCGAAAGAAATCTGAGGAAAACACCTATGAAAATAATGAAGACGATAACTTATGTGATCGCCGCAGTCACGCTTCTTTTCGCTGTGGCCGGATGCGATAAAACCTATTTGCCGGGAGTGGAATGGTATGTAAGCAATACCCAAATCGAAATGACCGTCGGATCCACCCAAAAAATCCTGACTGGAATTTCCGAAGGAGACCCCGAAACGGTTTTTACTTTTTTCTCCGGAAATGAAGAGATCGCAACCGTTGATGCCGAAGGAATGATCACCGGGGTAGCGTCCGGAACGGTCACGCTTCTCGTCTACATTGAAGGCGAACCGGAAGCGGTAGAAGTTTCGGTGACGGTCATTCCCAACGCCGCCGCCAACCTTCAATCCATCATCGAATGGGCTCAAGCCCAAGTCCCGGAAGCCGCATCATTCAATCTGACTCTTCCAAGCGAACACCCGGACCTCGGGGGTTCGATCGTTTGGGTTTCCGACGATCCGACCGTCATCACCAGCGCCGGCGTCATCTTTCAAAAAGAATTCGATACCTTCGCCAATTTGACTTTTACCGTCACTTATGAGGACCGAACCGGGGGCGCAACGATTCCCGTTACCGTCCCGGGATATGCTCCGGAATTGGTCGCGGGCGATTTCCTAAAGCAGTTCAGCCGTCTCATCACCCGAAGTTATGACAACATTCGGATCACCGATTCCGGTTATCCGGAAGCTGTCATCACCTGGTCTTCATCCGATCAATCCGTCTTTACCGATAATGGAGTATATAAAAAACCGGCGGTCGACACCGAATTTACGATCCAAGTAACCGTGTCTTTCCCAAGCCGGGGGATAACCCGGACTTTTGAGAAAAGCGTCACCGCCCAAGGCACCACCATCGCTGAAAAAGCCGATGACATCAAAAGCCGGTTCTTGGCCGGCCAAATGGTGGAAACCGTCATTACGGAAAGTTTGGAACTACCGCTTTACGACGAGAAATACGCGGCCAACTTGGCTTGGACATCAACGAAGCCATTGGTCTTAAGTTCCACCGGAGCCCTGACCCAACCGGCCCAAAACCAAATGATCACGCTTCGGTGCACCGTTACTTCGGGAACGCAGAGTACTTCGTTTTCGATTGAACTGGAAGTCGCGGGCAAGGACTACAACGAAAAATGGTTGGCCGTCGAGGAATTTTTGGATCTGATCTTTCTGGATGAGATCAAAACTCAGCAATACACAATGTTCGGCGCAACGTCTTACACGGCTTACAATGAAGGATATCTGCCTTTTTACACCAATTCCCAATCGGTGGTCCTGGACGGAATGGTGCCGTTTGAAGACCGTCCCGGGATTGTGAAAACCGAAACCCGTTGGATCGTCATTCATGACACCGCCAACACCAACTCCGGGGCAACCGCAGAAATGCATAATCGGTACATTCACTCCAATCCGGGAGTATCCTGGCATTACTCGGTGGACAACACCGAGATTTATCAGCACATTCCGCTTAACGAAGTCGCCTGGCACGCCGGGGAACATGACGGGAATTATTACGGGATCGGCATCGAAACCTGCTTGCAGCCGGGAACCGATTATAACATTGTCATGAGAAAAACGGCGAAACTGAGCGCCGAACTTCTGAACGAATTCGACTTGTCACTGTACAATGTCCGCCAGCACAATTATTTCTCCGGAAAGGATTGCCCGCATGTCATGCGAGCATCCAACCGCTGGAATGAATTTCTGAATCTGACCGCGATCGAATATTTTGCGATCAAAAATCTTCAAGGGGTGGATTTCGTTTGGGAATCGCTGACCCCGGAGATTTTGGACAATACCGGAAAGATCATCAGTCATCCGGGAACGCAAACCACCGTCAGTTACCGAGTTACCGTCACTTATGATTCGGGTTCCAATGTTTATGAACATACTTCAACATTGTTGGCGAAAGCCTGGTAAAGAAAGAAAAATTTTTCCCAAGTCCTTCGCGAAGCCAATCGTTGGGGAGAATTCATCGATTTGGTACAAATCGAGTATATTGCGCAAACGCAGCTCCGGGAGGTGACTTTCGTTTGGAAATCACTGTCTCCCGAGATCATGGACGATACCGGAAAAGTGATCAGTCATCCCAACCAAAAAGCGACCTTTTCCTTTCAAGTCACCGTGACTAATGAAGGAGAAACCAGGGTATTCGCTTATCAGTCCACCCTGCTCGATCTATGATTAATAAACCGGCTTTTAACCGCCGGTTTTTTCATGGAAAATGTAATCGGTTTTACAGGGCAGTCGGCCTATTCCTATTTGGAGGGGATTGTGGTAAAATACCATCGGAATATACAGGAGGAAAAAATGGCAGCCAAATTTTTGATGACCGAAGAACAAATTCAAGATCTAAAGGCCAAAATCGCCGAACACATGAAGAAGCCCGGCCCTTTAATGCCGACTTTGCATGATGCTCAAAGGATCTTCGGATGCATACCCATCCCGGTCCAAAAAATCATATCCGAGGAGCTGGGAGAGCCGATCGGAAAAATCAACGGGGTCGTAAGTTTCTATTCGCACTTTTCGATCGAACCAAAAGGGAAACACATCATCAACGTTTGTCTGGGAACGGCTTGCTACGTGCGGGGATCCCAGGAAATCATTCAGACTTTATCCGATCTATTGCAGATCAAACCGGGTGAGACATCCGAGGACGGACAGTTCACTTTGGCGGCCGCGCGCTGCATCGGAGCTTGCGGACTTTCGCCCGTATTCACCGTGGACGGGAAAGTCTACGGAGCCGCCAACCCCAAGATCGCCAAGAATGCGGTGGAGAGTCTTTTGGTCGAAACCATTCTGAAAGAAAACCAAGAGAACAAAGAAACCAACGTTTGAGTAACTTAAGCGGAAAGAGGAACCGCTTGGTTTTTCATGCAAAATAAACGGCATTCATTTACGGCCAAAGAAAATCAAGCTTTGACCAAAGACGGAATCGATTTTTTGATTCCGGAAACACGATTGAGGCAGCGCGAAGGAGGAGAATCACGCATGACTATTGAACAATTGAAAAAAATTAAGGAAGAAGCTTCCAAAAAAATGAATATGATCGGAAAAGGCAATGCTTTCCGGATCGTCGTCGGCATGGCCACCTGCGGCATTACCGCCGGAGCCCAACCGGTCTACGAAGCTTTGCAAAAGATCGTCAAAGACCGCAGTCTCGAAAACATTTCGGTCGTTTCGGTCGGATGCATGGGCGAATGCGCCTTGGAACCGATCGTCGAAGTCTTTGACAGCCAAGGATTTCGGACCACTTATTGCAAAGTAAAACCGATGGACGCCGAAAGGATCATCGACACGCACATCTTGAACGGATTGGTCGTCGAGGACCTTCTGATCGCAAAATACAAGAAAATCGGAGGATATTATGGCGCTTAGATATCAAGTCGTCGTTTGCGGCGGCACCCATTGCTCGTCTTCCGCCTCTCAGGCCATTTACGAAGAATTCCAAAGACAAATCGTTGCATTTGAGATCGATGACAAGGTCAGCGTCTTCATGAGCGGTTGCTTTGGTTTTTGTGACAAAGGCCCCGTCGTCATCGTTTATCCCGATTCGACGCTTTACACCAATCTTGCGGTTCGGGATGTCGCCGAAATATGCAAAGATCATCTGATGAACGGATCGGTGGTCGCCAGAAAAACTTATACCAGCATCACTCCGGAGGACGAAGCGAAGATCCAGAAATTCCGCGAGACCAATTTGTACGCCCATCAGGAAAGAATTGCCCTCAGGAACTGCGGAATCATCAATCCGGAAGACATCACCGAATACATCGCGAGAGACGGCTATTCCGCCTTAGCAAAAGTATTGACGGAAATGACTCCCGAAGCCGTCATCGAAGAAGTCAAAAAGTCCAAACTTCGGGGCCGCGGGGGGGCCGGATTTCCGACCGGAATGAAATGGGGTCTGGCCGCGCGCAACAAAGGCGGACAGCATTATTTGATATGCAACGCCGATGAGGGCGATCCGGGAGCATTCATGGACCGGGCCGTTTTGGAAGGCGATCCGTTTTCCGTCATTGAAGCCATGACGATCGGCGGATATGCCATCGCCGCTTCGCAAGGATACATTTATGTTCGGGCCGAATATCCTTTGGCCGTCGAACGAGTCAATTTCGCCATCAAAGAAGCTTATAAACTAGGGCTTTTGGGAAACGATATTTTGGGATCGGGTTTTTCTTTCGATCTGGAGACCCGGCTGGGAGCCGGAGCTTTTGTCTGCGGCGAAGAAACCGCCCTCATGGCCTCCATTGAAGGCGAACGGGGAATTCCGCGAAACAAACCGCCGTTTCCGGCCGATGCGGGCCTTTGGAAACGCCCGACCATCATCAACAACGTCGAGACTTTCGCGAACATCCCGTCCATCATTATCAAAGGTGCGGACTGGTTCAACCACATCGGCACCGAGAAATCGGCCGGGACCAAAGTGTTTGCCCTCGGCGGAAAGATCAACAATACCGGTTTGCTTGAAATCCCGATGGGAACCACGCTGCGCGAAGTCATTTACAACATCGGCGGCGGGATCCCGAATGACAAGAAATTCAAAGCCGTTCAGACCGGCGGACCTTCGGGCGGATGCCTGACGGCCAAACATCTGGATTCTTCGATCGATTATGATACTTTGGTCAGCCTCGGTTCGATGATGGGCAGCGGCGGCATGATCGTCATGGATGAAACCAACTGCATGGTCGACGTCGCCCGGTTCTTTTTGGAATTCACGGTTGACGAGAGCTGCGGAAAATGCACTCCGTGCCGCGAAGGCACCAAGCGCATGCTTGAGCTTTTGGAAAAAATCACGCGCGGCGAAGCAACGCTGCATGATTTGGACGATTTGGAGAGTTTGGCCAATTCCGTTAAGGACTCGGCCCTGTGCGGGTTGGGACAGACGGCCCCGAACCCGGTTTTATCCACGCTCAATCATTTCCGGGACGAATACCTCGCCCACATCGTTGAAAAGCGGTGCCCGGCCGGCGTATGCAAAGCCCTGATCAAGTACTACATCACCAACGCCTGCATCGGCTGCGGAAAATGCAAACGCAACTGCCCGACCCATGCCATCAGCGGCGACATCAAACAGCGCCATACCATCAACCCGAACATCTGCATTAAATGCGGAGCCTGCAAGCTGGCTTGCCCGGTCGGCGCGATCGTAACGGCTTAAAGGGGACAAGAACATGAGTACCGTAAAAGTAACCATCAACAACATCCCGTTGGAAGTCTCCAGCGAATCCACGATCATGGATGCGGCGACGCTCGCCGGCGTCGACGTTCCCCGCCTTTGTTTTCTGAAAGGCCTGAACGAAACGTCGGCCTGCCGGATCTGCACCGTTGAAGTCGAAGGGATCCGCGGACTAAAAAACAGCTGCACCGTCAAAGTGTTCGAAAACATGAAAGTCAAAACCAACAGCGACAAGGTCAAACAGGCCATTCGCAACAACCTGGTGCTTTTGGCCGCCAATCACAAATTTGAATGTTGGCGCTGTCCGCGCGAACAAAATTGCGAATTTTTGCACCTGCTTCGAAGATATAACGTTCCGAACGTCGTTGGGGAAGACTTAAGCTGCGAAAAGAAAAAGATCATCACCAACCTCACCGAATCGCTGATCATCGACAGTTCCAAATGCGTCATGTGCGGACGCTGCATTTCCGCCTGCGAGAAGGTCGCGGGAACCTCGGTTCTCAATTATAACAAACGCGGGTTCGTCAGTTATGTCGGACCGGCCATGAATCATGAAATCGACGATTCCGGCTGCATATACTGCGGAAAATGCATTCAATACTGCCCGACCGGCGCTTTGCGAGAAAAAGACAGCGTCGACGAAGTCTTGACGCTTTTAGACAAAGAAGGATATTACGTCGTTGCTCAGGTCGCTCCGAGCGTCCGGGCCGCTTTGGGAGAAGAATTCGGTTATCCGATCGGAACCAACGTCGAAGGCAAAATGTATCGCGCTTTGGAAAAACTCGGGTTTGAAGATCTGACCGACACCAACTTCGCGGCCGACGTGACCATCATGGAAGAAGGCACCGAATTCATCGGCCGCCTTAAGAAACGTTTGGCCAACGAGCCGACGGTCCTGCCGATGTTCACTTCCTGTTCGCCGGGCTGGATCCGTTACATCGAGATCTATTATCCGGAATATCTGCCTAATCTGTCAACGTGCAAATCGCCGCAACAAATGCAGGGCGCGCTGATCAAAAACTACTATGCGGCCAAACTGAACCTTCCGAAAGACAAGATCCGGGTCGTATCGATCATGCCTTGCATCGCCAAAAAATCCGAAGCCAAACTTCCGGAAATGGAAGTTGACGGAGTGCGCGATGTCGATTATGTATTGACGACCCGCGAACTGGGGCGGATGATCCGCCGTTCGGAGATCGATTTCCGCGGTCTGGAAGAGTTGAAACCGAAGGGACCGATGGCCCAATATACCGGAGCCGGAGTAATCTTCGGGGCCACCGGCGGGGTCATGGAAGCCGCGCTTCGGACCGTCAAAGAAATTCTGGAAAACAAGAATGTGGATCTGGAGGCTTTCTCGGCCTTAAGAGGCGTATCCGACGGGATCAAAGAAGCCACGGTTGATGTAGCCGGACTGAAAATCACGGTTGCGGTCGTGCATGGGGCCGCTAACATTCCGGAAATGATGAAACGGATCAAAGCCAACCCGGACAAATATGCTTTCGTGGAATTCATGGCCTGCACCGGCGGGTGCGTCAACGGCGGCGGACAGCCGATCGTCAACGCCAAGATCATGGAGCAGATCGATGTCAGAAAAGCCCGAGCCCAAGCGCTGTATAACATTGATTCTTCAACCAACATTCGGAAATCCCATGACAATCCAGCCGTCAAAGCCTTGTATCAGGATTTTCTAAAAGAACCGGGCGGACACATTGCTCATCAGTTGCTTCATACCCATTATCATGAAAGAACCCTTTACGAAAAGAAATAGGTTAGTAAAATAAAATCAAAAGAGTTAGCTTCGAAAGCGAAGGCTAACTCTTTTTTGACTTCATTAATTTTGTTTTCAATTGTTCTTTGGGAGAAGTAAAATTAACCTAAGATTTTTCAAAGAGAGTAAAAAACACGATTCCGTATTTAAACAAAGGAAGGGTTCTCTCGATCATGGTTCTCTTCGAATAAAATTCTACTTTACAAAATCCTTGTTTATTAGTATAATCGAATCGGGATGAAAGCCGATCATGTAGCGAGGATAAGTAATAATGAAATTGATCCGTAAGTTTCAGCCCATCATGTGGGCTGATTTTTTTATC
>CAYQUB010000038.1:0-9361 GCA_964420625.1 uncultured Bacteroidales bacterium
GTGTTTTCATATCCAAATCTTTCCGCAAGTTCTTTTTTTGATCTTTCCGTGTTGCAAAAATCGATTATGCTTCTGGTAAGATCTTTCTTTTTTGAAAAACCATTTTTTGGTTTATTGTACAAAATTACCTTAAAAGTTCCTCTTTCGTTCTCAAAAACCGGCGGGACCAATCCGTGATTGTCCATTTCATTTATAATCGTGGGGATCCCCGAAAATCTATTCTCCGTTTCCATTAAAACTTCTAAGGCCCCCGCAATGAATGGATTTCGGGTATCGGCTGAAGTTTTCCCCAGATTGTCAATTGTGATTCGCCCATACAGCCCTCCGGGGTTTTCTACTTCGATCCTATCATAAAAAATTATTAACCGAACCGGCGAAGAGTCGGTGTGAAGGCTGTAGTCTCTGTGAATTAATGAATTAAGAATAACCTCACGAATGGCTTTCATCGGGTATTCGGTCTTATCTTTTCTTTTCCCCTCTTCCCCGATGATTGTTGCCGTCCGAGTATTTTTTAAAACGAATGACATGGCTTTGTCGAGCATTTCCGGGATCGTACCTTCAATCCGAACATTATCAATAAATCGTTCTCCGTTCTCGGTTTCAACTCCGAATCTGGTCCCTGGGACCGCTACCGCGGTTATGCTAAGCTGAGGGTAAAACATCTGGGGATATTTCCCTAACACCATTAATCCGCAGATGGTCGGCTTGTCTCCGCTTGTCATCCCTTGCGTAGATAACATTGTCTCTTTTTTGAGATTATTCAGGTTTGGCTTTTTTATAGTCAATACGCTTGTATAATTAAAAACTTTTTCTTCGGATAAATCGGAGATGGAAGATCTTTCATTAATCCGCAATTCGTCTTGAATTTTTCTTTTGAAGGCTTCAAAACTATACACCTCATATGCCGTCATTTGGAGATCTGCATCGCCTACTCTTATAAAAGATCCTTTTATTTTCCCGAGGCCTTTATAATAACAGGGCTTTGAAAAAACATCGCACTCTGATATTTCTGCGCTCACAATTGTTTTTCCGTCAATTTGACCCATGGTAAACAACGGACGAACAACGGGTTCCATCTGTAATGATTGGTTTGTGACTTGTTGTTGCAAATCCTGCGGATCATAAACTCCGCACAAATCAAATTCGTTTTCCTCATCAATGCCAAAAACAATTGTCCCTCCGCCGCTCAGATTGCTAAAACTGGACAAAGAGTCATATAATTTTTTGGGAGTTGCAATTTTGGCGGCTTTCAATTCGATATGGTTGTTTTCGGCTTTAACCTTTTTTATTTTGTTTGCCAATTCCAATAGTTCGCTTTCAAGCATAAAAATCCCTCCAATGGTATTATATCACAAAGACTAGAATTGATGCAAAAAATTATTTTTTTTCAATTTATTCCATTTCTTAGCAATTTTCAAATTTTTTAAGCAATTTTTTGTTAGCTTTAATAAGCTCTTTGTTAGTTTTTTTAACTTTTTGTTGTTTTCTACAAGCTCTTTGTTAGTTTTTACAGATTCTTTGCTTTTTTTGCTAACATTTAGGGCTTTTTTGCAAACATTTAGGGCCTTTTTGCTAACATTTAGGGCCTTTTTGCTAACATTTAGGGCTTTTTTGCAAACATCTTAATCTTCAAATTGAAAAAGCCGACTGTTTTTCGGTCGGCTTTATCGTATGATTCTTATGATTCGGTTATTTCGATGATCTCGTACATGTCCTTGGCATCTTCTTTTTTGACTGAAGTAACCAATGAAGTGACTCGGAAAGTGACTTTCTGATGCATGTAATTGACTTCCACGACGTCGCCCTCTTTCAGGACCGTTCCCGGTTTGGCCACCTTCTGGTTGACCAAAACATGGGAAGCGTCGCTGGCTTCTTTCGCCACGCGACGGCGTTTGATGATCCGGGAGACTTTGAGGAACTTATCAACCCTCATGTTTCTCTTCTTCTTCGGGTTCAGCCTTGACTTCCGGTTTTTCTTCGGGAGCGCCTGGTTCCAGGCCTTCCGGATTCTCAGCGGCTTTCTTGGCATCTTCCATGGCCTTCAGCTGCTTTCGGTAGATCTCCTGAAGTTCGTCTTCTTTTTCCTTGGCGATCTTTTCGGCTTCGGTCTTGGCTTTCTTCTTTTCCCACCAAGCCAGTTTCCCGGTACTGACCAATTCGTAGATATCTTCGCGGGTCAGCGTTTCGATCTCCATCAGATGGGTGGCAATGAGAATGAGGACTTCTTTGTTGTCCGTCAGGATCTGCTGCGATTGCTTGTAACAAGTATCGATGATCTCGCGGATGGCCTCGTCGATCTCCATGGCTACCTGATCGGAGAAGTTTTTATCCTTCATGTAATCGCGGCCGAGGAAAACCTCGCGGGCGTTGTTTTCATACTGGATCGGTCCCAGTTTGCTCATTCCGTATTCGGTGACCATGGCTCTCGCAATGGCCGTCGCTTTCTGGAAATCGCTGTGGGCGCCGGTCGTGATCTCGTTGGTCATCATTTCTTCGGAGACCCGTCCGCTCAGCAGCCCGACAATGGTCGCCAACAAACTGTTTTTGGTCTGCAAGAAATGTTCTTCTTCCGGAGTCATCAGAGCATAGCCGCCGGCTTCCCCGCGCGGGACGATGGTGACTTTCTGGACGATCTCGGCGTTGTCGAGTTTGACCCCGACCACCGCGTGTCCGGCTTCATGGAAGGAAACGATCCGTTTTTCGGCGTCGCTGTATTTTCGGCTGCGTTTCGCCGGTCCCATCAGGACCCGGTCGACCGCTTCGTCGATGTCATAAATCTTGATCTCTTTGCGTCCTTCGCGAGCCGCGAGCAAAGCGGCTTCGTTAAGCAGATTCTCCAGATCGGCTCCCGAGAAACCCGGGGTCCGTTTGGCGATGTCTTCAAAGTTGATCTTCGGGGACAGTTTTTTGTTGCGCGCATGAACTTTCAGAATGTCGGTGCGTCCGCGGACGTCCGGATTCGAAATGTGGATCTGACGGTCGAACCGGCCCGGACGAAGCAGGGCGGGGTCGAGAATGTCGGCGCGGTTGGTGGCGGCCATGACGATGACGCCGGAGTTTTCGGCGAAACCGTCCATCTCGACCAACAGCTGGTTGAGGGTCTGTTCGCGTTCGTCGTGCCCGCCGCCCAATCCCGCTCCTCTTTGGCGGCCGACGGCGTCGATCTCATCGATGAAAACGATGCACGGCGCGGTTTGTTTGGCGATCTTGAACATGTCGCGGACCCGGCTGGCGCCGACGCCAACGAACATTTCCACGAAGTCGCTTCCGGAAATGGAATAGAACGGAACTTTGGCTTCCCCGGCCACCGCTTTCGCGAGCAGGGTCTTTCCGGTTCCGGGCGGTCCGATGAGGATGATCCCCTTCGGGACCCGGGCTCCGATCTCAAAATACTTTTTCGGGAATTTCAGAAAATCGATGATCTCCTCAAGTTCCTGTTTCTCTTCGTCGACTCCGGCCACATCCGCGAAAGTGACTTTCGAATGGCGGGACAGCCGCGCTCTGGTCTTTCCGAATTCAAAGGCCTTGTTGTTGCTGTTTCCGGCGCTTCTCATGAAGAAGACGATCAAAACGACCACGATGATGATCGGCAAAACGACGTAGCCGATGATCGACCACCAGTCGGTGCTGCTCAGGCGGACGTACTTGACATCGATGTTGTTCAAATCAATGTACGGTTTGACCGTGACTTCGATGTCGGTCTCGCTCAAGATGATGACATAAGCCCCTTCGGTCCCCAGATCATTGATGTAGACTCCGGTAACGCTGTAAAGTCCGGCGTTTTCTCCGCCCACCGGCGAGATGCGCATCGTATTGATGCGATCGCCGTCCAGGTAGGCAAAGAAATCATTGTACTTCAGTTCGTCCGGTTCTTCGGAAGCATTTCTCATGAAAAAGAAAATGCCGAGAACCAGAAGAATGATAAAGGCAATGACGCCGATATCGGCTCTTCTTAATTTTTTGGTTGGTTTATTTTGTGGACCTTGCGCCATCTGTTTCCTCCTAGTGCCTGTACACGGATTCCTTAAGAACTCCGATGTAATCCAAATTTCGATATAATTCGTTATAATCAAGTCCGAAACCGATCACGAACTTGTTCGGGATGGTTCGGCCGATGTATTTCGGATTGACTTCCATGACCGTTCTTCCCTGCGGTTTGTCCAGCATGGTGACTACTTCGACGCTCTTGGCGCCGCGGTCTTGGAGAAGATTCTTGACTTCTTTGATGGTCAGTCCGGTGTCAACGATGTCCTCGACCAAAATCAGGTGGCGTCCCGCCACCGGCGTATTCATGTCTTTGATGATCATTACGGCTCCGCTCGAGGTCGTTCCAACATAACTCGAAGCGTGAATGAAGTCCAGTTCCATGTCAATGTGAATGTGTTTGATCAGTTCAGCCAAAAAAGGCACGCTGCCCTTGAGAAGCCCGATCAAAATCGGTCTTTTCCCGGCGTAATCGGCGCTGATCTTTTTCCCGAGGGTCTCGCAAACTTCGACGATGTCCTCATGGTTCAACAATATTTCTTGCACAAAATTATCCATTGTTTTTTACCACCTTTATGATTATATCACAATTTTTCATTTCTTTCAGTTTGGCGCTTTTCCTGACGCCGATGACGGAAAGGATCTCGCCGGCCCTCTCCATGACCAAGATCTGCGACCGTTCGGAGATCCCGATCTTCCGATCGATCAGAAGATCCTTCACTTTCCTGGTCCCCGATTCCAATTCGATTTTGTCTCCGGGTTTCCGGGTTCGGATCAGGATGGGCAACATATGGCTATTATAACATATCTCATCGTCATTGATAAGATGATTTTCCGGCTTTTTGCTAACAATTGCGGCCAATTCGTCATTTAAAAAAAACTTTCCCAGCCCGGTGATCTCGGTTTCGGCGCGAAGGTCCCTGGGGGCGGTAAACAAGAACCCGGCTTTTTCGTATTCTTTCAAAACGGTGAACTTATTCAAAAAACGGACGCGCAGATTCGGTTTCTCGGATCCGAGGATCTTTTCGATCTCCAAAACATTGGCTTTGCTTAAGTCATATGGTTTCAGAAGCAAAAACAAAGTTTCCATCCGAAGAAAATCCGATAATTTCCGAAATTCCGAAAGTTCAAAGCTTACTCCGTCTTGGGCGGACACGCAGTGTTCCCGGATGAATGCTTTGACCTGCGTTTCCACGACTTCCCAGGCCGAAAGCAAGGTTTGGGAGAATTCCGAAAACTTATGATGGACATTTTCATCTTCGGAGAAAAGAGCCGGCAGGATCTCTTTTCGGATCCGGTTGCGCGTATACGCCGGGGTCTCGTTGGTGCCGTCTTCGTAATAACGGATGGCATTGGCTTTCGCGTAATCCCGGATCTCGGTCTTCAAAACACCCAGAAGCGGTCGGATCAATTTCCAAGTCTTGAATTCGGAAACGGCTTCCATGCCCGCGTAACCCTTGAGATTGCTTCCGCGCATGATCCGCATCAGCATCGTTTCAATGTTGTCGCCGGCGTGATGCGCCAAAGCCAAATAATCGGCGGAAACCTGAGAGCAGACTTCCGAAAAGAATTCATATCTTTGTTTTCGGGCTTCGGCCTGAAAATTGTCATATTCGGTTTCCGCCATTCTTTTCACATGGCATATGATGTTTTCTTGGGCGCAGAATTCCTTGATGTATTGTTCCTCGACTTTAGACTGCTCGCGCTTTTGGTGATTGAAATGGGCGACATGGATCACAAGATCGTATTCAGTGCGCAAACCAAGCAGGGCATGCAACAAAACCATCGAATCGACGCCGGTAGAAACCCCGACCACGATGGTCTTCTTGGACAGTTCCAAGCGGTGTTCGTCAAAAAAAGCGATGATTTTTGATTTCATGATCTTGCTCCTTAGTTTTTAAATTATACACCAACCGGGTCAAATTTTCAACTGATAAGAAAAAAGAAAAAAGTTGTTTCAAACAACATGGTCAGCAACTTTTTCTAGCGGTTTTTGGATTTGGTTTTCGCGATCAGAATTTCCAAAGGATACATCAGGACCGCTCCCAAAGCCACCCAGAGCGGAGTCAAAACCATCATGGCCACCATCGAGGACATCAGTTGGGGAAGGGCAATCAAGTAATGAAGCAGCGTCGCGCCCACCGTTTCCAGAAGAACGATCATCGCCAGCAGCCGTTTCAGCCGGGAACTGAACACCCGGGCCGGTTCGCTTCTCTGCAGCCATTTCCAGGCCATGAGCAAAACCAGATAAACGCAGTAAACCAGCTGGACATACCACAGGTTCAAAAAAACGGCGAGGATGAGCAGCGGATAAAGCAGCTGGGTGCGGTCCTGAACATAAAAGAACTTGAAACTTTGGGGTAGCGCCGCCAGCGCGAATTCCTTTTCCTGGTAAAATCGCAAAGAATCGGTGGTGATGAAAAGCAACATCAGGACGCTAAGTCCGATGGACAGGTATTCGATGAGGTTCTTGATCAGGGCCATGGCGTCCTCCTTGCTAGGTTGTTTCTGCTGTCATTATACCAAAAAAAGCCGGCCCAAGCAATATAAAAAAAGAAAACGGCCGCAGCCGTTTTCATTCCAGCGGGGGAAAGATCTCATAACGCAGCAGTTTGTCATTGAAATCTTTGTATTTGAGAAAGGAATCAATGATGGCGAGGACCTTTTGGGGAGTATAAAAATCGAGCATGGCTTCATCGGTGACCACGAATTCCCGGGAGGTCCCCGAGATTACCGCCCCGTCAACAAAGATGTCCAGATTCCGCGGATTGTAGGTGTACGTCCTTTGATCAGACAAAGCGTCGATCCCGAAATAATATTCCTGATCCAACCCGAACAGGCTGGCAATGGTCCGCATGGTGCAGTTGCTCCCCCGGGTCAAAGAAATCGTTTGGGCTTTCAGGACGCTGGTTGTTTCGTCGTACGAAGGATCATAAATGATGAACGGAATGTTCGTCAGCATGGCTCTTTCAAGCAAAATCTGCGTATCCAGTCCGGTATCGGCGATGAGGCCGTTCAGATCGTTGGAAAACTTATCCGGGCTTTCATAGAACATGTCATAAATGCCGATGCCGCAGCCGTGATCGCCGTACAAAACCACGATGGTGTCGTCGGCCAACCCGGTCGTTTCCAAATAGTCCATGGCCGCGCCGATGGCATAATCGGTGTAACTGACGTGCTCGAGATAACCGACAAACTGTTCGTTCAGACCGTCGTTTTCCGCGACCCGGTAATCGGCGGGAAGCAGGTTGGTCTTGCCCGGAAACCAATTGTCTCCCGAAGCGGCGTCAGTCGGCCGTCGGTAGGGTATGTGATCGGAGATGGTGATCGCGAAGAAAAAAACCGGACCGGAGGCGCTGGCCGCTTGCATGAGATCGATGTTCTCGATCAGAAAATCATGGTCGTTCAGCCAGGTATGGATCAGCTGATCCTCGGTGATCTCGAAGTCTTCTTCCGCGTAATGGTAGTCGAATCCGTACAGCGACGGATGCAAAACCGCCCGCTCGTAAAAGATCCCGGTGTTGGCGTGAGCGGAGAAAGCCGAGTATCCGGCGGCTTTGAACATTTTCGGAAGGGTCGGATACTGCACCTGAGCATATTCGTAAACCGTATAGGTCGGCCCGATCGGATAGAGTCCGGTCAGAGCGGTGAACTCGGCGTCGGAAGTATTTCCGATCCCCACGTTCGTATAGTAATTATTGAAGTAAACCGAATCGGCCAGCATGGCGTTTAAGTTGGGCGTGACTTCGACCCACTCGCCGTCGACTTCGACTTTCAGGCCGATGACGAAATTGTTCACGGACTCCATTTGGATCAGAAGCAGATTCTTGCCCGCGAACAGGCCTTCATACTCGCTGTTTCCGGATGAGACCCCGTCAATCGGGCTGGCAGTGATCTCCGCGCGATAAGCTTCCAGCTGGGCTTTGATCTCTTCCCGCTTTTCATCGGAATAGCCTGGTTTTTCGGTAAAGAAATAAGAGTAGGCGTCATACAAATAATAATTCAGCAGTCCGACCGTTTCCGCTCCGTACAGCGGCGTGGTGTTGTCTTCGTACCAGGTGTCGTCGATCTCCACCCGGTAGGCGCTCAGACTGTTGGCCATGATCAGCACGCCGATGATCAAAACCGAAAATCCGATCGAAAAACGATTGCTTCGGGAAATGAGCGAAAATTGGCGGACCTCCGGATTTTTCCGGTGTCTTCTGACGAAGGCTACAAACAAAACGATCATGACGGCTGCAGACAAAAGAAAGAAGGGTTCGGAATAAGCCAGCAGCGTCAGCACCGAAGCCAGAAGAAACCCGAAGGCATCCCCGCCTCCCGGCGAAGCAAACGCCGCCAGATTATAAAAGGAAAACATCATTCCGTAATAACTGAAATAAATGGTCAGTCCGAAATAGAGGATGCTCAGCACCACCGACGACCACATGAGGAACCGCATGCGCCGGTAATCGCTCTTACAAACGATCAGGGCCAGGCCGACCAAAACGATCATCATCCCGAAGTCGCCAAAAAAGCTGTTCGTGAACATGAAGATGTTTCTGGGGTAAGGGCTGAGGTCTTTTAAAAACAGATTGGTTGTTAAAAGAAAACAATTCAAAGTGTTCAGAAGCACAAAGACGCTCACGTAGATTATTTTAAAACGATTCGAGATGTTTTTCATATAGACGATCCCTCAGATGTTCTTGCGAATGATGAGACGGTAACAAACTCCGGCGAGGATCAGGACTCCCAAAAGCAGGACCAGATCCAGATAATAGCCGATCGAAAAATTAATGACGATCCAGGCCAGTCCGCCCAGGAGGATCCCGAACAGAACATACAGCCAAACGGTTTTCATTTTGAGCATTCCCAGAAGGAATCCGAGCAGCGATAAAAACAGCGTCACCATTGGCAGGAACAATATTTTTTCGTAATCAAATTGCTCGTTGACGTAAATTTTAAACAAAACGATGTAATAAACGACCAGCAGCACCGAAATTCCGAGGCTGGCAATCAGCCTTAGCATATAGTCTTTGTATATGTCCGCGCGGGTCTTGCCGGCTTGGGTCAGCTGGCGGATCTTGGTTTTGGAAAGATGAAAACTGAAGAGCAGCCCCGAAAAAGCCAGCGTTCCGAAAATATTGTAAATGAGAAGGTCCGAGTCGGCGCCGATGTCCTCCAAAAAGACGATCGATACCAAGATCAAAAACAGCGCCAACAAAAAAAACAGCGTCAGTTGCACATAATAATTTTTAAAAAAGGCATTGAATTTTTGCATGCTGCTCACCGAAATACTTCCAGATCGAAAGCCGAAATCTTCTGGAATTCGATATGTTGTTTCTCAAAATATTTTAGTTCTTCTTTGAAAAAACCCCACCCAAACACACCCAACACA
>CAYQUB010000039.1:0-9226 GCA_964420625.1 uncultured Bacteroidales bacterium
CATGATTAATTTTTCTATTATTTTACTTGATTGTTTATGTTTATTATAATATACAATTGCCCGAACGGGCAAGTAATCGCAATCGTTTCACTCGCCCAAAAGTTCGGTGACGCTGGCTTTATAATATAGAGGCGTAACGATTCCGGCTTCATCTTGGTATTCAAGTTTTACATAAATGAACTCCGGTTTTACATATTTGTAAACGGCTGATGCGTACCAAGGTTCGAAATCGTCCGGGGTGCAGTAGTTGTAGATCCCGAAGAATGGAACGATGTCATGATCAATGGTAACGATCCAGCTCTGCATGTTCACGTGATAAGGGGTGGTGACGCTGAAGTCGATGGTCACATTCGCATCATACTGAGCGCTGGAAGATCCCGGATCCGAGAACATGAATTCCACGTTCAAAACGTCCGCGATGGCGTTGTTGGCAGTGAATTTCGCGTCATCGAGCTCCCTTTTGGAAAGATGAAGAACCTGTTCGGAAAGCGTCAGCTCTTTCGTTACGGTTTCCGTTCCTTCAACCACGTCATATTTGACTTTGATGAAGTATTTCTGAAAATCATCGCCGCCAACGAATTCCGCGCTGGCGACCACCTGATGGAAAACCGGCAGATTGCTGCCGACCCGGTTCGATTCATAAAAGAATTTCATCATTCCGTCCGCGTCAAGGGCGCTGTAAGCGTAGCGAACGTTGGTCGGAGCGGCCGGAGCCATGGCATTGACGTAGGCAAATACCCGGTATTGCGGCCTGAGGGTCGTTTCATCATCAGTGGTGTCGGTGTCGATCGCCGTTCCCCTGACAAAAACATACGGATTGATCTCGGAATGGTAAACGCCCGGCTCGTAGTTTAATTCAACCACGTAATCCAGTTCCGGGGTGATGACTTTGGCCATCAGAACGAGACCCAAAGTATAAACGATCAGAACGACCAGGATGGTCAAAGCGTTGATTTTGTTGGGAAAGACCCAGACGGCATTCATTGGCTTCATAATATTCTTCTTCATAATGTGTGCGGAACCATGACGGTTCCTCTCCTCCACCTTGGAATTTGCGATGTTTCTATTTTATCATAATTTGCTTTTATTGCAACAGATTTCTTCTCCTTTCGCGCTTGGGTCTTCCTAAAACGTAAATTGCTGGAGCTTTTAGAGCCGGTTTTTCTTTCCACGAATTCCCGTGTTGATATCAAAGAGACTTTTTTTCATTGTTCTCCACCAGTTGTCAACAAGTGCAAAAGCGGATAAGCGGTTTTCGAAATTATTTTGTATTTTTCACTTTATTATTTTTCGGATATGTGGTATTATTTAATGGTAAATTGACGAGGTGTATTTTATGGACGACAGTTTGAAGCTTTGGCAACAGACCTTGGCCGCTCTGAAGGAAGAACTCGACGAAGCCGACTTTATCGGCTTGTTCTCCGAAGCGAATGAAGTCTGCAAGACCGAAAACAACTTTATATACGTCATTGTTCCGAACGCTCTGATAAAATTCCGGATCGAGAAATTTTATACAGAAAAGCTGAACAAAATCCTGGCTTCGCTGTCAAAAGCGTCTCTGAGGTTCAAATTCATCCTTAAGGAAGACGCGGCCGAGACGGAAAAAGTCTCGATCACGACCAAAGACGAGGTCAACAAACGCCCGCTTAAGGCGGAATACACCTTCGATAACTTCGAAACCGGCGAAAGCAACCGCTTTGCCTTCCTCTCTGCCATGAAAGTCGCGGAAACCCATGACAAGATCTATAATCCTTTATACATATTCGGCGATGTCGGCCTTGGCAAGACCCATCTGATGATGGCCATCGGCCATTACATTTTGGACAACAACATCGACACCAACGTCGTTTACACCACCGCCCAAGAATTCACCGAAGACTACTTCATTCACACTTCGACGAAAAAAGGGAAAGAAAACATTGAAAGTTTTTACAACAAATACCGAAACGCCGATGTTCTGCTTGTTGACGACATCCAATTCCTTGAGGGAAAGCAGGCCACGCAGGAAGAATTCTTCAAAGTGTTCGAATTTCTTCATGGGCAGAACCGCCAGGTCGTCATTACTTCGGACCGTTCCACCACGGAACTGAAAAACATGATGATCCGGCTGAAATCCCGCTTCAATTGGGGGCTTTCGGTCGACATCAAAGTTCCTGATAAACCGCTTCGAATGAACATTCTGCGCCGGAAACTGTCGTTTCTTCTGGAAAACCCGAAAGATGTTCCCAACGAAGTTTTGGAAATCATTTCCGACTACTTCACGACCAACATTCGAGATTTGGAAGGGGCTTTGCGGCGATACGTGACCTATTGCGTTTCGCTGAACATCCCGTTTACCGTCGAAAATGTTTATGTGGCTCTTGACCGGTTCCTTCCGGAGCGGGAAAACGAGAAAAACAACAATAACGGCTATTTCGATTTGGTAAAAAAAGAAGTTGCTTCTTATTATCAGATCCCGGTTGCGGAACTGGAGTCCTCAACCCGAAAACAACAGCCGACTTATGCCCGTCAAATGGCCATTTATGTGCTGAAATCCCTTTATAATCCGTCTTTGAAGACCATCGGGGAGAAGTTCGGGAACCGCGACCATGCCACCATCTCTCATTCGCTGGACAAAATCGAGAATCTGGTAAAAACCAACTCTTTGGTCAAGTGCGATTTCGACATTTTGGTCAAAAGGATTCAGGAAGAATGAGTTTTCCCCTTATCCACACCCCTTAATAATAATAATTGAAAAAACATATAAAGAAGAGGAATGAAGAATGAAATTTGTTATCAATCGCGATTTGTTGCTGCTTAACCTGACTTACGTAAGCCGTGCGCTTTCGACCAAGACCCCTATGCCGGTTCTGACCGGAATAAAAATCGAAGTTCATGACAGCGCGGTCTTTCTGACCGCTTCCAACAACGAAATATCCATCCAAACCGTTATCCGTGACAAGCGTCTTCTGAAGATCGAAGAAGACGGCCTGGTGATCGTCCCGGGAAAGTATTTCATTGAAATGATTCGGAAAATCGAGTCCAAAGACGTGGATTTTTCGACCTTTGAAGAGAACATCGTCAAGATCCTGGCCGACCGAAGCAACTTCACTTTGAATGCCTTGGAAAAAGACAACTATCCGCTCATTTCCTTTGCAGACTCGGACACCGTCGTGACCATCGATGTGGGTAATCTGAAGTCCATCATCCGAAAAACCACGTTTGCGACCTCGCTTTCTGAGACCAGAGTCATCCTGACCGGCGTTTCCGTAGTCGCGGAAGGGCGAAAACTGGAAGTCATTGCCACCGACAGCTTCCGTTTGGCCAAAAAATACATCATTACCGATACCGAATTCCCGAAAATCAACGTTGTCATCCCGAGCAAGAGCATGGATGAGCTCAATCGGATCATTGATGAGAACGAAGCCCCGATCGAGATCCATTTCACTCCTTCAAAAGCCCTGTTCAAATACAAAAACATCCTGTTTCAGACCCGTCTGATCGATGGTTCGTTCCCAAATACCAGCAATTTGATTCCGGTCGATTTCCTTACCAGCATCAAATTCAATAAAAACGAGCTTATTTCCGCGATTGAGCGGGCATCCTTGTTTTCGACTTTCGATTCCTCAAGCATCATCAAATTTACCCTGAACAGTGACAAGACCATCGAAATCGCCTCCACGACCAATGAAATCGGGGCCGTCAAGGAAGAACTTGTTCCGCTCGGATGCAGCAATGTCCTTAATTTCCAGATTGCTTTTAGTTCGAAATACCTGCTTGAAGCCATCCGGTCGATGGATTCTACTGAAATATCGGTTCATTTCACCGGCGAAATCAAACCTTTCATCATTACCGGCGATTATGACATCAATCTGACCCAGCTTATTCTCCCGGTTCGGGTTTCCTAAAGCAAAAAAACAGACATATTTACATAAATACGCACAAACATAACGATAAAAAAGGCACTTTCGGGTGCCTTTTTAAATTTCGATCAGTTTGAAGAGTTCAGTCAGTTCTTTTTCCAGAATGTCTTTCGCGTTTTGGTCGTATCTTTCCAGTTTGACCACATCGAAAGGGCTGATCCCTTCCGCCTGAAGGTTCTTGATGATGGATTTGTCTGCCAAAGCCGGAAGAACGATGGCTTGCGGCGTGAATTCTTTGCCTTGGTCCTTCAGTTTCTCCAAAGAAAACTTCGGCGCGCGGCGGTTTTTGCTGTAACCGTTCGGAACGATGTATTTTATGCCCCCAACATCGATGTCGTTGTCAATGAAATACTGAATCGTATTGAAGAATCCGCCCAAACCGAGGCTGTCCAGGCCGACGACGATCAAAATCGTGTCGCTCAGTTCCAACAAAACCTCCGTCAGGCGGCTGCTGGACGGCGGGAAATCGATAAAAATGTAATCAAAGTACTTGTCATACTCTTCAATGATCCTTTTTATCACTTTTTCCTGGCTTCTTTCCAGCGTCAGCTTCATGGAAAGCTTGTCGGTGTTCAAAGTTTTGATTAAATACAGGTTTTCTCGGACCTCGATCAGTATGTCCCCGAGATCAACGTGCTCAGCAATCAGGAATTCCAGGTAGTTGTCGTTGCGTTCGAAGATTTTGTCATCCTCACCGAAGATTTTGAAGATGCTGTTTTGGTCATCGACGCTAATAATCAGTACTTTTTTGCCCTGAGTGGCGTGGTAGTGCCCCAAATAGCCGATGAAGGTTGTTTTTCCTACTCCGCCCTTCTTGCAAAAGGTCGAAACAACCGCCATCAGAAGCCCTCTCTTTGCAATTTCTCGGTCACGGCCTGCTCTATGAACTCCGAAACGACGACCCCTTTTTCAACCGAAGCGATCTTCAGTCTTTTGCGCAAGCTCCGTTCCATGGTGGCCGTGTACTTGTCGCGTTTGGGAGCTGTTGCGGGGGAACTGACGGCAGTTGGGTTTTCAAAAGGGTTTTCTCGTTTTTTGAATGGCAAAGGTTTTGAATTCATTTTTGTCCTCCTTAATAAATTCATCGAATGTTTTCGTCCGGGGCGGTTTTAAACAACCTCAAAGTATTTATGGTTTTACGCAAATACATAATGCCACACATACATTCAGACATAAAACCATACAAACATATTTACGGCATTACATAAATGTGTAAATATGGCGACGATTTGGCGTTTTTCGGAGCTTCGAAACCAAAATAATCGGTTTTTTTCGGGAAATTCCGCGGGCTTCGAATCCCGAAAACCGGAAAGTCGTTTTAAAAAACTTTTTCAAAATGTGATCTGATTTCCAAACGCTTTCGAGGTACCTTTGAAACCGCTAAAAATTTGCCCTACAGTCAATTTTACCCCAAAACGGGTAAAGTTATTAGCCCCACCCCCCTTAAAACAAACCAGACGAAATTTTTTGCGGTCAAAAAATGCCGATTTTCGAGGATTTTTTGCCCTTTTGAGGGGGCTGAAAGGGGTTTTGGAGCCAAAACAGCCGGTTGGAGGAAGAAAGACTGCACATAAATACACAAAAAAATAAAAACATAAAAACATAAATACATAAAAATGTAAAACCGTAAATACATTCCAGGCCTTTTTTTCGGCGGCTTCCCTCCGGCTTGAAAATTTTATAACATTTCTTTGCCCGGCCGCGGTTTCCGAAAATCGTATTTTGGGCCGGCGAGATTTGTTGAACTCATTATACAACATCGAAAAAAGAAAATCAATACATACGTACGTATTTAAGTAATTATTGTTTTATTCTAAAGACTTTTGAAGCCTCTTTCGGCTTTCCCGGGACTCCCATGCACTTCTTTCTGAATGAATTTCCTTATACCGTCAACAAAAATTCCTTTTTTTTGGGGCGTGTCCCCAAACAACACAGAGCGAACGGGCGTTTTTTTAGGAAAAACCAACCAAAACGATACATAAAAACATAAACATGTATGATTTGGCTTTATTTTTTTGCTTTCTCAAGAAGCTTGCCTCCGCCCCAGAAGCCATCCATACATAAATACGGATGATTTAACGAAATAAAAGGCCAAGAATCCATGAACCTGACCGATGATTATTAAACAAAGAGCTTTTTGCCAGCCAAAAGAAAGCATAAAGATGAAAAATCAGGTTTGTTTTCTTTACCCCGGTTTGCGAAAGACTGCTTCTGGCCAGGGAATAGAGGCATAAATATGTAAATACGTAAAAACCGACTCATAAACCGGGTCCTGCGATCCGTGGTTTGGAAAACAAAAGCCAATTCCCGGTTTTTCCAAGGCAACCAAATCGAAGTGCGAATGATTTGGTTCTTCTTCAGGCATAAATACGCAAACATTCCCGCTCTTTGTCCTTCCTCGGCCCAACGCCGAAATAAATGTTCGACCGAAGATCCGAAAAAGAAAGCGAAAACTGAGCCATAAATACGCAAGTGCGTAAAAACATCCTATCAACCCCTTTTACAAGAAGAAAACGACCCTACCGTGTTTTGTTTCGCCAGAAAGAAAAGATCGGAAACCCCCAAAAGCCGTCATGAAGGGCCTGTTTCACGCGAACAAGGAAGGCTTTCTCCAAAATTCCATACGTAAACATGTAAATATCCTCCGAATTCCACGCTTTTTAAGAACCATCAGTCAAGAACACCGATGTTTTTCGAATTTAGGAGAAAGGCACTTAAGTTTCGGAAGCCAAAAAAAGACACAAATTGCCAAAGCTTGCGCACTTTGGTTTTTTCAACGCCAAACGCCGCCAAAAAGCGAATCCTTTTCAATCATCAGTATGGTTTTACATAAATACGTACGAGTCCAAGAGCGGGTTTCAGGGTTTTTCTGCGGGTTAACCGATCCCGAGCCGCAAAAAGGCCGAAAAAGTAAAAATAATCAAAAAGCGCTGGAAAAAAAGGACAAAATATGTTATAATAAGTATAAATTACTGAGGAAAAAAAGATGAGAACAATAAAGATCAACACCGAATTTATCACCTTGGGCCAATTTCTTAAATTCGCGGGGATTATTGACGCCGGTTCCGCCGCCAAAATCTTCCTTCAGACGCAAAAAACCACCGTCAACGGGGAAGCGGAACCGCGACGGGGACGTAAATTGTATCCGGGCGACGAAATCACCCTAGGCAGCGATAAATTCAGAATCGAAAAGCAATAATGTTTCATTTAAGAAAGATAACCTTAAAGAATTTTCGCTGTTATTCGGATTTTTCGGCTGAGTTTTCACCGGATATCAACATCATCATTGGTAACAACGCCGTCGGAAAGACCAGTTTGATCGAAGCGGTTTATTGCTTGGGCTTGGGGAAGTCTCACAAAACCAATTCCGATGCGGATCTGGTCAAAATCGGAGAGAATTATGCTTTCGTTAAAGCGGAATTCGCCGATGGAGACCAAAAAGACCAGATTGTTCTCTCGTTCGTCGACGGGAAAAAGAAACTTCAGCATAATCAGAAGACCGTCGGCCGCCTCAGCGACTATGTCGGGTTCATGAATACGGTCATTTTCTCTTCTGAAGACCTGAATTTGGTCAAAGGAACACCCGCCGACCGTCGGGAATTCATGGATTCAAGCATCAGTCAGAACAACAAGAACTATCTGGTGGCCTTGATCAGGTATCGCCGGCTGCTCAAAGAACGCAACGAGATGCTCAAACAGACCGAAAACGGGAAAGCTTTGGATGAATTTTTATTCGATTCGATAACCGAAAAACTGATCATCGAAGCAACCGTCATCATAAATGAAAGAAAAAGGTTCCTGGAGAACCTCAACGACCGCCTGAATCGTTTAAACAACGAGATCAGCGAAGACCAAGAGAACGGAAAGATCGTTTATTTGCCCAACCGCGAGGCCGGCAAGCTGAAAGATGCCTTCAATGAGCGAAAAACCCTTGATCTGACGCTCAAAACCACGACCGTCGGGCCGCATCGTGACGATTTCATTGCCTTGATCAACGGAAAAGACGCTTCTTCCTTTGCTTCCCAAGGTCAGCAGCGAACCATTTCCCTGGCCATCAAGCTGGCTTTGGCGGAAATGTGCAAAGAATGCAATCCGAAACTGATTGTCATATTGGACGACGTGTTCAGCGAGCTGGATGCATTGCGCCAGAACCAGATATTGAAGCTTTTGGATCAAAAAAACCAGATTTTCATCACTACGACTTCGATCGACAACCTTTCGCAGTCGATAATTGATAACAGCAAAGTCCTGAATATTGCAAGGAGGAAGAAAATGAACTCTAAACAAAGCACTTATGGCAGTTCCAGCATCCAGATTTTGGAAGGCTTGGAAGCGGTCAGAAAACGCCCCGGAATGTACATCGGGTCGACCGGGCCCCGCGGACTGCACCATTTGGTCTGGGAAATCGTGGACAATTCCATCGACGAAGCCCTGGCCGGGTACTGCACCCACATTGAAGTTGAAATTCTTCCGAACAACATCATCCAGGTCGTGGACAACGGCCGGGGGATCCCGGTCGACATCATGTCCAAGACCGGAGAATCCGCGGTCGAAGCGGTTTTTACCATCCTGCACGCCGGCGGAAAGTTCGACGGCTCTTCTTATAAGGTATCCGGAGGTTTGCACGGCGTCGGCGCATCAGTCGTCAATGCCCTGAGCGAGAGTCTTCAGGTCGTCATCAAACGGGACGGACACATTTACTCCCAGGAATACCAGCGCGGGCATAAAATGCACAACATTCAGACCATCGGCGACAGCGAAGAGACCGGAACTACCGTCCGTTTCAAACCGGACATCGAGATATTCAAAGAAGGCGTGGTTTTTGACTTTGAAACCTTAAGGGTTCGGCTGCAACAATGCGCCTTTTTGAACAAAGGCCTAAAAATAGCTTTGACCGATTCCCGGAATCCCGACGCAATCAAAGAACTTCACTACTGTTACGAAGGCGGAATCAAGGAATATGTGGCTTATCTGAACAAATCCCACACTCCGATCCACCCGAACATCATCTACATCTTCGGAAAAGAAGAAAACATCGAAATCGAGATGGCGCTTCAGTACACCGAAGACTACAACAGCAACATTTATTCGTTCATCAACAACATTTATACTCCGGAAGGCGGGACTCACGAAGAAGGATTCCGGACCAGTCTGACCCGGGTTCTCAACAACTACGGGCGCAGCAGCAACCTTTTTAGGAAAGATGAAGCTTTCAGCGGCGACGACGTCCGCGAAGGACTGACCGCCATCATCAGCTGCCGCCATCCCGACCCGCAATTCAGAATGTTAAGAAGGAAACAAAAACACCAAACACACCCAACACA
>CAYQUB010000040.1:0-9183 GCA_964420625.1 uncultured Bacteroidales bacterium
ATAAGCTTTCGGAAGCTGATGGATCCGAATGTTATCAAAAGCTACTTTTTTTTCAAGCAAAGACGCGGTTTCCTCAAGCAGAAATCGGATCTCCTCCTTGTATGAAGAACATTTTTGAAGATTGACGAGTTTATTTTTCGGATATGAACTTGAATAATCCATGACGTTCGCTGATTTCGGAAGCATTTTCCGGGCCCGATTGAAAAAATCGTCCGTCCCGCTGTCTTCGATCACCAGAATGGTCCGGTTTTCATAACGGGCCAAATTCATGGGATTTTTGATCAAGGAAGATTGATATGTGTTTTTAATGACAAATAACTCCAACATTTTGGAGTTATCGTTCGATTCGCCGGCCAAAAGGCTGTTGCGAAGCAGGATGTCAGCCAGTTCCGGGGTCAGGTCTCGGCTTTTTTGCAAAGCGATCCGGGCTTGATTGGGATATGATCCCAGCAAATCCCGGGTCACTTCAGAAAAACTTTTAAAACTGACATCAAGCAACAGCTTCATTTCGCTGATTTTTCGCAGGAGCAAATGTTTGAAGGCCGAATCGGAAATGACCATGGTTCGGCCGGATTGTTTAAGTTTTTCGATAAGTCGTTGCATTTTCCCCTCCTTTTTTTGGCTATTTATTTATATGAGAAACAACAAAATTTTTAAGCATGTTCATTCCCGCTTTCAGCTGTTCCCTTCCACAAGCAATGTTGAGGCGGATGAAGCCGTTACAGCCTTCACCATAAGTTTCTCCGGCTTTGATGATCATTCCTTGTTCTAAAAGACCATCGGAAATTTCTTGGCAAGTCAGGTTCAAAAACCGCAGATCGGCCCAAACCAGATAAGTTCCTTCCAAATCGGCGATCTTCACCATCGGCAATTCCTTTTCCAGAAATTCCCTGACGAAAGCGTAGTTCTTCCGAAGATGCTTTAGCTGCGCTTCCAGCCAAGGCTCGCCCAAAGAATAGGCGGCTTTGCAAGCGGTCAAAGCCAGCACATTCGGCGTTTGAATGAAACACCGGGCGGATTCTTTGGCATAAGCGGCTCGGAAAAGCGGGTTGGGGATGAAGATGTTCGAATTCTGAAGTCCGGCCAGATTGAAAGTTTTCGATGGGGCGGTGCAGATCAACAGCCGGTCGTATTCGGGGATGTATCTCCCGATCGAGACAAACGGCTTGGGAGCCAGAATGAAATCGCAATGGATCTCATCGCTGATCAGGATCACCTGATATTGTTTGCATAAAGCCACCAGCCGGTCCAATTCCGCCTGATCCCAAACCCGTCCCACCGGATTGTGCGGATTGCACAGGATCATCATCTTGGCTCCGTTTTGAAAGCACTTTTCCAAGTCATCAAAATCCATGACATAACGGTTTTCCGCCCGCAAAAGTTTACTTATCACCAGGGTTCGGTTGGTTTTCGTAACGACCGCGTAGAAAGGATCATAAACCGGCGATTGCACAACGATTTTGTCCCCCGGGTCAGTCAGCGCTTCGATTGAAAAAGCCATCGAAGGGATGACGCCGAGGCAGGGAATGATCCAGTTCTTCTTGATTTGATAATGATAACGGCGATTGACCCAATTTACCAGTATCTCCAAGTACTCATCATCAATGAAAGTATACCCAAAAATACCGTGATCGCAGCGTTCTTTGATGGCAGCGATGATTTCCGGGGCGGTCTGGTAATCCGAATCCGCGATCGAAAAAGACAGTTGGTGTTCGTCCGCGGATTTCCATTTCTGCGACGACGTGTTCAAGCGACAGATTTGCCGATTAAAAATGTCCATTTTCACTCCTTCTGAATTTCCTCTCGCGAGGGAAAGCTTTTCTAAATTATAACACTTTTCCCCATCGTTTCCAACTCAAAATCAAGCAAATATGTAGAAAGAAAAGAAGGAATGATATATAATGTAACCAAAGAAAGGATGCTATGTAAAATGGAAAACACAAACAAAGCGCAATTCAAACAAGCCGTGGCTGACAACAAATTGGTTTTGGTCGATTTTTACGCCACTTGGTGCGGCCCCTGTAAAATGATGGCCCCCGTCATCGAGGAGATCAACCAAGAAATGTCCGACTCCGTCAAAGTCCTCAAGGTCGATGTTGATCAGGAAGGCGACTTGGCCCGCGAATATCAAGTTACCGCCATCCCGACCTTGGTTTTGATCAAGAACGGCAAGCTCGTCTCCAAATCGATGGGATTCAAACCAAAAAACGCCATTCAAGAACTCATTCGCAAAAACCAGTAATCAAAATAAAAAACGATCCCAAAGAAACCCGTTTCCAAAGAAACCCGTTTCTCCAAGAATCGTTTTTTTTATTTGGTTATTTAATTTCTTTTACCCAAAGCCCATGCAGGTTGCAATACTCGTAAACGGCCACCAATTCTTCGTTTTCCAAAACGAAGGACGCTTTTGGTTCGTTTTCCGGTTGCAATTTCTTCAATTGGCCGCCTTTGGTGGTTTCCAAATAAATCCATTTGATGTAGTGAGCAGCCAGCATCGGGTGAATTACGCTTCCAACAACGACTTCAACGTGTTTCCCGACGATGGTGACAACGGGAATGTGTTTTTCTTTGGACGCCGTTTCGTCTTTGTTAGCGATCAGTTCGGTCATTTTTTGGCCGCAACAAACCGGAGTGGCTCCCGAAAAGTAAATCATGACCTCTTCGTTTCCGCAGATCTTACAAATAAAAAATTTAGCTTTCATATTACCAATCCTCCCAACGAAATAATTATAACACACCAATAAATTCTTGTAAACCAAATTGCCTCAAGCGTTTTCATTTTTTTTGGTTATTTGCGATTAATTTCTTTTTTATGCTTTCTTTTCGTGATATAATACGTTTAGTTTTACTGCTTTGGAGGCAAAAATGGAAACACAACCAAAGAACCAATACTTGAAAAGAAACAAATGGAGTTACAGTCTGGGCGGCATCGGCCGGGACATGACGTACACTCTCGTCGCCACTTTCTTCATGACCTACATCCAATACGCCGGATTGGGTTTAACTGTTGCCCAGTTTTCGGCCATCGGCACCATGCTGGTCGTCGGCCGGATCTGGGACGCCATCAACGATCCGATGATGGGAGCCATCATCGAAAACACCAAATCGCCATGGGGCAAATTCAAACCATGGATCCTGATCGGCGCGGTCCTGACCGCGATCGTCATCGTCATGATGTTCAACGTTCGGCCGCTCGGACACAATGGCTGGGACTTCGTCGTGTTCTTCGGCGTCATCTACCTGGCTTGGGAGATGGCCTTTACGATGAACGACATCTCATACTGGTCGATGCTGCCGTCGCTGTCCACGAATCCCAAACACCGCAACAGCATTGCGACCATGGCGGTCGTTTTCGCGGGCGTCGGCGCTTTTGCGGCGAACGCGATGGTCATCTTCATGACCGTCGGTAACGCCGTCGCGGGTTACCGGACCATTTCCATCATCATCGCCGTCGCTTTGGTGCTTTGTCAGGTCCTGACCGTTTTTGGAGTCAAAGAACCCGAAATCAAGGATCAGATCCATACAGACAAAGTCAGTTTAAAAAAGATGTTTCAGGTCATCATCCATAATGACCAGTTGCTGTGGCTGATCCTGGCCATGCTCTTGTACAATGTTGGCAGCGGCATTCTGGTCGCTTTGGGATACAATTTCTTCTTCATGGAACTGGGTTATGATCCCATCAAGGTAACGATCTTCATTGTCACCTTCGGCGTCAGCAACCTGTCGATCCAAGCTTTTTACCCAATCATCGTGAAGAAACTGGGCCGCAAACGGCTGATGTGGGTCAGCATGATCATTTTGGGCGTGGGATACCTGTTGCTGTTATTGATGGACTATGTCCCGATCCTGCCGATCAATTTGGTCGTCATCTGCCTGTTCGGATTCTTGGTCTTCACCGGTCAAGCCCTCTTTTACATGGTCCTGACCGTCAACATCGCCAATACCATTGAATACAATGAATATAAAACCGGAGAACGGAACGAAGCCATCATTTTCTCCCTCCGTCCGTTCATGGCCAAACTGGCCAGCGCTTTGGAACAGGGGATCATGACTTTGGTCCTGGTCACTTCCGGGATCTTTGTTCTGTCCCAAAACGTCAGCGAATTGGAAAAACAAAAAGAGATTTTTGACAATCTGGAAACCGTGGAACAAGCGGAATACAAAGTCAATGCGCTCGCGGAAATCGTCATCTTTGAAGGCGAAGCTTATGCTGATCTGACCCCGGAAGAAAAAGCAACCTTCTATGAGATGCTTCAGGTGGTTGAATACGAAACCGAAGATGGAAAAGAGACCATGGTCATTTCTGCGACCGCCGATCAATATTTCCGGGATCGGGCGACCCCGGGAATGCGCATTTATCTGCGTTTGACCATCACCATGGTTCCGTCGGTCACCATTGTGGCTTCCTGGCTCATTTTGAGAAAGAAATTCGTCATCGACGAAGAAATGTACAACATGATGCTTTCGGAGATCAAGACTCGGAAAGCTTCCGCCGAAGAAGCTAACTAAATGAAAAACGAAAACCCCAAGCATGGCGTTTGGGGCTTTTTTTACTGAAAATATTGTTCGTAATCTTCAAGCGGAACGTAATTGTAAGTCACATCGGTTAAAACGATGGAACTGTAATAAGTGGTGAGAATCTCAAGGTGATCCTTTCCGAGCTTGGCCAAGCCATTGGCACCGTTTTGACTCATGCCCACCCCGTGGCCATTTCCGCCGCCGTAGAAGGTAAAGGTATCGCCGCTGGTTTCAATCGCAAAGAATCCGGAATGAAGGATCGAGACATTGTTCGATGAACTGGAATAGTCCAGATCCGTCCCTTTCGCATAATCCGTGCGAACGGTCGTACCGCCGTTGGCGGGACGGACGGTAAAGCGGATATTGTATTGATTGATGATCTTATACCATCCAGTCGTGGTTTCGATGATCAGTTCCATGACCACTCCGGAGGTTCCTCGCAAACCAACCCGAACATCGGTAACCTCGCCGATCGAAGCCGGGATTGCCTGTGATATCCAGTCCTCTCCCGATTTGGTGAGTACCAAATTAGGAGTTGAAGCATAAGTCAGCTTCAAATTGACATTTAGGGTATTGGCCAATTGCGTTTTTGTGAAAGCGACTTTCCAGCGGTGGTACTTGACCGAACTGTCCGGGGTCGTCATCGTCAGGGTCTTGAAGAAGGAAAGCATGTTGGATTCGCTCGCATAATCGAAAGGAATCGGAAGTCCGCTTCCGTCTTGGGTCAGATTCTGACCGATCAGATATGGGGTCGGAGCTTCGACCGCTCCGGAGATCCATACTTCATGGCCGCTGGCCGTCAACCCGCAGGAAGTCGAGTAATAGAAAGCGGAAATCGGGTTTCCCCCGTTGGTCATGATCAGTCCCTGGGTCTGATCAACTGCCGCATTGGAAGCGGTTTGGGCGGTTTGGTTATTGTAAACCTGGCTTTTCGTGGAATCATCGACAGTATAACCCAAACTTTCGGTGGATTTCCTTAAGATGTCCATGTAAGCGTAAGTGCGGGCAGCGATGGCTTGGGCTTTCAGAGCTTCGGCGCTGTAAGAGGCGGGCATTTCGCTCGGGATGACTTTATAGAGGTACTTTTCCAAATTCAAATCGTTGACAACCAACAAGCGATCCCCAACCAGGGTCACTTCCATGTTTCCCGCGTAGGAAGGGTTTCCCATGCTCCGGGAAATGCTGGTAAAGGTGACATTGTCCGATTCGCTTTTCGAAACAAAAATCAAACGTTTCGGAGTCTCCAGGATCGTTGTTCCGTTTCGTTTGACCGAAATGTTCAAACCGGAAACGGTCATTTCCATTTGGGCTCCGGCCAAAAGTTGGAAATTGGCGAGCCCGTCAAAGGTTTGAAGCCGCATGTCCGATAACATCGTGAAGGTCACGGTGTCGTGATACAGCGTTTCATCAACGGAAATGTCGCCGATGGAACGACGGATCCCGACGCGGATGTTTGAAAAACCTTTTTCCCCATCAATCAAAATCGAAGCGATGGTTTTTGATTCCGAGTCAACCTGAACATAAACATTCTCCATCCCGAGGTACAAATCATTGACGGTTACCGGGAAGAAAACACCGCCGCTGGTTTTGATGAACTTGGTAGCCGCATCATAGGCGGTGGCGGGACAGCCGAGCAATTCGATTTTTTTGTTGGTTGTATCAATGGATAGGACTTTTGAATCATAATATTGAAAGGCTTGATAGATGACGGTTATGGTTTTGACCGAAAAAATGGCACCATTGGCTTTCAGAGTGGCGGTCACGGTGACTTCACCTTCCGAGATCCCGACCAGATTTCCCAAATCGTCGATGGTGGCGATCAAGGAATCGTCAACGGACCAATCGACCAATCCGGAAACATCAATATCGCCGGATTTCGCCAGAAGGGAAATGACCGAATCAATGAATACCTGGTCTTCCCCGAAAATCGCTATGCTTTCGACCAGAGCCGCGGTTACTTCCATCGCCAGAGTTTGGAAAACCGCGGGATTTTCCGAGCTGGCGGCCCGAATGTTGGCGATCCCGACCGCGAGTCCGGTCACGACGCCGTTTTGATCCACGGTTGCCACCGTTTCATCATCGCTGCTCCAGCTGACATTCTGAACTGCATGAGCGTGAATGACCGCAGCGGTCAGATTGGTTTCGCTT
This sequence comes from uncultured Bacteroidales bacterium, assembly GCA_964420625.1. Lineage (GTDB taxonomy): Bacteria > Bacillota_I > Bacilli_A > ML615J-28 > CAG-698 > UBA2253. The sequence goes on from CAYQUB010000040.1 coordinate 6,667, forward strand.
CCCAGGTACAGGGTCGTTGCTCCGGAAATGCTGACCCCGGTGATGACGGGAGCAATGATTTCCACGTCAATGAAGTCTTTAATGTCCGGATCGCTTTCCAGTTTGGCGCTCAGGCGAATGATTCCCGGACAGAGGCCGGTCAGATTTCCTTCCGCATCGACCGTCGCAACTTCAGAATTGCTACTTGACCAGATGATGGAAAGGTCCTCTTTGACCGGATCGGAAATGACCGAATATGGGGTTGGCAAATTGACGTCGATCACCGCCGGTCCGCTGATTTCTATGAATTTAACGGAATCGCTAAGGGCGCAGCCAGCCAAGGCGAATCCCACTAAAATGAATAAGGCTACTTTTTTAAAATTCATGTGTTTACCTCTCTAGACAATACTGTATATCATTATACGTTTTTTAGGGCCAAATCTCAAGAACATTATATAAAAAAAGTGCCAATGGCACTTGTCATTGGCATTTTTAATAGAATTTTTTTACATTTAGCCCGTAATTTTCCATTACGTACACTCGCATGGCTTCGGCGTTTTGGAAATGGAGCTTCTTATCCAGTTCTTCAACGAATTCGTTGATGATGGTTGGTTCCTGGGCACTCCGGAAAAGGTCGCCCTTGGTGGTCTTTTTGATTCCCGGGACATTGCGGATCAGATCAACGATCATCTCCCGATCAAAATGATATTTATCGATGGCTTTCAAGGCCGGGGAAGCCTTCTGGTAGTTCTCTCTCAAAAGACTTTCATAGGTAAAGAAGGTCTGTTTCGGAAGGTAAGCTTCCAAAGCCGCTACGAAGTCACGAAGCGACTGCTCGGTGACTCCCTGAGTCTCTAGGTATTTCATGGTAAGCAATTGTTCATCTTTGACCGGAAAAGCCAAATACTGCTCACGCAAGGTTTCAATGAACAGGATCAAAGTGGTCTCGCGCATCTGATGGTCCTTGGCCGTGACATGATAAATGTCTTCCGCCAAAACTTTGTCATAGAACAGTTTCTTCAGTGAAGTAAAGTGCTCTTTAATGACATAATTGATGTCGTGAGTTTTGTAACCTAGGGATTTGAGCCAGAAATTGGAAAAGTATTGATAGTCGCTCTCTTTGATGCCGTTTTGTTCCAAAATCCGCCCCAGTTCCCCCAACTCGTAAAAATCGTCAACCAGCAAATGTTTGATTTTCTTTTGGACTTCCGAACTCAAACGCGGTTTTTGGTTGTACAATACCCGGAGGGAAATGTAATCTCCCAGCGTGGTATTGATGATGTTGATCAGAGTTCCGGAGTGGTAGCCGTAATTATAAATCAAATCATTGATGAACTTGTCAATGTCGATCGGTCCGTCCAGTTTTTTCCAATGTTCGACGATGACGTCGGAATAAAGTTTGCCAACTATGCCCAGCATCGGCTGGCGATTGAAATCGATCACGCCTTCAAATTCCTTGGATTTCCCAAAATAGCGTCGCAACAAGAAATGCAGTTCATATCCGTCCCGGACATCAATGGTTTTCATGAAGTCCAAGTGTTTTCGGTAAAAATAAGTCCCCGAGTAAACGGAATCGACTTCTTTCAGAATCCCGCGCAGTTTTTGAAGAGCGGTTTCGGTAATGAGGGAATAATCGTAATACCGGACATAACGCAAACCCTGAATGGTGTTGGTTACGATGTCCATGTATTTATCAAAGCGATAGTCCAAGCCATTGTCCATGGCAACCTGATTGGCCCTTACTATGATCTTGGATTTGTGTACACCCTTTTTGGGAATGAAATGGAAAATGACGTATTCCAAAAACTGCCGTCTGGTCATAAGATCAACGGAATCTCCGTAAATCGTGATTTTTGGAAGGAACAGTTTCGGAAGCAAAGCGTGGAATTCCGTCATCGGGAATGGCTTTACCAAGTTCTGGTCAAACAGCGACTTGATGTAGGCTTCCGGAAACTCGGCTCTCTCTTCAAAAGAAAACTTATTTCCCAAATACCGAACTACGTTAAAAGAAAGTTCGTCAATGCCATAAGTCTTTTTAAAGACTTCCGGATGCCAAATGAATTTGTTGTACTCTTTTACCAAGGCTTTCTCGAGAAATAGCGAAACTTGAGGAAGCCGGTCCCGAACAATCTGACGGATCCTTTCCCGGGTTTTGCCATAGCGGTTGGCCACCGCTTGCAAAGTCAGGCCGCTGAAACGAGCCAGAATGATCGCTTCGCTTTCCGGTTTCAGATGGCTGGATTTGATTTTTTCCTGAAAATAAGGAAGCCGGACTTCTTCTTCATTCACGATCAGGTTCTGGCTGGTTTTCATCCGCTCTCGCAGGTCACTCAGGTTTAAGGTCTGATCGGCTTCCGCCATTTTTTGGATCTCCGCCCAACTGATCCTTCCTAACCGGTTTTCGACCAAATACAGCCGGAAGAAATAGAATTCGTCGTCCGGCAAGGTTGAAAAATACTCGGCGATCAGCTCGAGGATGGTTTTCAAGGTTTTGAAATTGTTACGGGGATTTGTTTTAATTCTTCTACATAATTTGTC
>CAYQUB010000041.1:0-1123 GCA_964420625.1 uncultured Bacteroidales bacterium
CATGGCCAAACGCCAACTCAATCGTCGTCAAAACTGGCGCATCGAAAAGATTCAGTGGGGCGATTATTTTGCCATCCACGAGGGCTCCCTCGCCGACCGCAACGACGTCGGCGAAACTTGGTTGCTCTTTCACATCGCCGGTCAGGATGATCCCGCTGGCGGTTTTCTTTTCGACTTTTTCTTTCTTCAAGACAACGTTGTCATGCAATGGTTTTAACATCAAATGTCCTCCTTATTCGATATCGATGTACTTTTTGGATTCGGCTTCCGGTTCGGTTGCTTTTGGAACGATGACGGTCAGAATGCCGTCTTTGAAACTGGCGGAAATGCTTTCCTTCTTGATGTCGCCAACATAGAAACGGCGCGAGCAGCTTCCGTAGTTGCGTTCCCGGCGAAGGTAATTTCCCTTTTGGTCCTTTTCCTCTTTTTCCTGGTTCTTTTCAGCTTCAATGGTCAAATAACCATTTTCCACGCTGATCTTTATTTCTTCTTTGGAAAAGCCCGGCACATCAATGTCCAACCGGTAATCCTTTTCCTCTTCAAGAATGTCGGTCTTCATGGCACCGAATACATCCGCGCGGAATGGTGAATTGAACCAATCGTCAAAAACATCACCCGAAAATCCCAGACGGTAGTTTCCATCGTTCTTCCTGATCAAATAATTTCTCATAATTTTTCCTCCTTATTAATAATATTTATTTCCTGGCCCCGGTTACTTCCCGGTGCCAATAATATTATATCACGCCGATTAGCACTGTCAAGCGTTATTTGCTAATTATTACAATTTGTATGACATGTTGTCATAAAACCCCGGCCGTGACCAAGCCACAGGAATGAAAAATCACTTGAATTAAAAGATGGTTTATGTTATAATGACATCCGTAACCCATGCGGCTATGGCGGAACTGGTAGACGCGCTATCTTGAGGGGGTAGTGTCGAAAGATATGTGGATTCGAATTCCACTAGCCGCACCAGCTGACCAATCCGGAATCGCTTTAAACGGCGGTTCTTTTTTTTGGTTTCTTCTTTTGAAGGCGTTACCGTTTCTTATTATATTATACGCTTTTTTTGGGATAATTCCAAGCCCGCTTTAAAACAAACAAACCAAACACACCCAACACA
>CAYQUB010000041.1:1133-9119 GCA_964420625.1 uncultured Bacteroidales bacterium
TTCTTATTATATTATACGCTTGTTTTGTGAAAATTCCAAGCGCGCCATTAAAACAACCAAGCCGTCGGGAAGCGGCCTGGTTGTTTCAAGCTTTGGCGGTCAGGGTGACGATGGCCAAATCCCCGATCTTGCCATTGATTTCCCCTTTTTGGTATTCGATTTCCAAATCGTAATTCTCGCCATCGATCATTAAAGACCAGTTCAGCGAGAAATGACGGGAGTCGTTCGAAAAAACGGTGTTCTCAAGTTCTTCGGCCGGGAAGGTTTGGTTCTTGGCCATCGAAAGGTACTCTTCGACGGAATAATCCATGGCAATGTAAGTGTCAAGCCCATAAACTACGTATTCGCTGCTTGAGGAATCATCATAGAACAAAACCGAGGTTCCGTCAAAATAATAGTGATCATCGACGGTTTGGTTTCCCTGATCGTCGGTCACATACGAATAGACATCAGCGGTCCTTTCGGAAAAATCGGCGTCGATGGAATACGGAAGCGCGATCAGATCCATGGCCACGGTCCCTTCGATCTCATCCCAGGCTTCGATTTTTTCGGCCAGAAACTGAAAAGCATCGGCGGCCGTAAGCACGCCGGCGATCTCCGGGTCCGGTTTGGTATCAAATCCAGCCATGAAATCACGGCATCCGGCCAGCTCAAAAGCCAGCATCATGGCCAAAGTTACGACCAATGACTTTTTAAAATTGGTTAATTTTGGGAACCTCCAAAAACAATTGATACCATCATAACACTCGGTCAGCCGTTTTTAACCCGCAAAATAAAAAAATATTTTATTTTTTCTAAAATTTACTTAAAATTTCACCGTAAATCCGGCGGTTCTTGGCTTCCCGACCTTTTAATAATGGGCTTAACAAAACCGATCCTTCATGATATAATTGGTTCAGAAAGAAATGATGCTCACCAAAGGAGGTTAACATGAAGATTTTTGTTGACACAGCCAATGTTGAAGAAATCCGCCAGGCCTGGGAACTCGGAATCATCGACGGAGTAACCACCAACCCGAGCCTGATTTTGAAAAGCGGACGCAACCTTATTGAAACCCTCAAGGAAATCAGCGCCATCGTTGATGACTGCATTTCCGGCGAAGTGATCAGCCTCGATTGCGCCGGCATGGCGAGAGAAGCCCGCGAACTGATGAAGATCAGCGATAAAATCGTCATTAAAGTCCCGATGACCAAAGAAGGCTTGAAAGCCGTCAAAGTCCTCTCGGGAGAAAACATCCGGACCAACGTTACCCTGGTCTTCAGCGCCAATCAGGCGCTTCTGGCCGCCAAAGCCGGAGCCACCTATGTCTCGCCCTTCTTGGGGAGACTCGATGACATCGGCCAGGACAGCATGATCCTCATTTCGGACATCAAACAGATCTATGACAATTATGGCTTCAAAACCCAGATCATTTGCGCCAGCATCCGATCGCCTTTGCACGTGGTGAAATGCGCCAAAGCCGGAGCGGACATTGCCACGATCCCTTACAAGATCATCATGGACATGTTCAACCATCCGCTGACCGATTCCGGTATCGACAAATTCCTTCAGGATTACGAAAAATCCAAGAAATAAGCGTTTGAATCGCGGACGGCGGCTCTTTTTTTTGAAATGTCTTTAATGATTGACATGTTTAATAATGTTATTAACATATTTAATAAAAATATTAATATTTTTAATTGACAATATAATTTTGATGATATATAATAAACCATGTTTGAAATTATCAACCTGAAAGGATCTTCCTGACCATGAAACAATTGCTTTTTAAAAGGAAATTCCGGTTCTGGCTATATTTTGTGGCTTGCTTCTTCCCGGTAGCGAGCGACTTGCTGAGGACCTACATCTTCGCCGAATTGTTCGGCGCCATCGCCGACGGAAACCGTGATTATTTCCTGATCGCTGTGATCATGGCCGGTTTCTACGTCATCATCGCTTTTCTGATTTACATTTCTTCGCGATTGCTGAGGATCAGTTTCATGCGCGATACCATCCTTGATGTCCGGATCGCCGCCTTCGAAAAGATCATGAATACCTCTTACCGGCGTTTCAGCAGCAAATCCAAGGACGTCTATGTCTCCAACCTCATCAATGATGTCACCAATTTTGAAAACAACTTCTTCATCAATCTGCTGAACATCATTTACCGAGCCGGGATGTATTTGGCCTCCCTGGCCATCATCATTTCCATCGATTACAAACTTGGTTTGGCTTTGGTTTTGTTTTCGGTCATCATTTTCTTCATCTCCCGGACTTTTGAAAAGAAAACCGTTGCCCTGCAGAAGAAAGTATCCTCGGAAAACGAGAACTTTACCATCAACATTGCCAACACCTTTAACGGACTGGAGATCCTGAAACTCAACAACATCGAAGAGAAATTCAAGGTCAAGAGCTTCGATGCCATCAATAAAGTCGAGACCGGAAAATTCCGGTTCCGCTTCTTCTCGGAAGGTCAGCGGACCCTGACGCGGGCCCTCGCCGGCGCCAGCACGCTCTTCACTCTGGTTTATCTGTTGTTCCAGCTGCGAAACGGCATGACTTACGCGGACATGATGCTTTTGGTCATGCTGGCCGGGAACGTGGTTTTTGCCCTTCCGGACATCTTCCCGCGCGTGAACGTCGTCAAATCTTCCATGGAGATCTACAACAAAATCACCGTTTTGGAAGAAGAACCCCAGGTCAAGAAAAAAGAAAAGGTCTTTGCGTTTTCAGACAAGATCGAAGTCTCCGATCTGACGTTCGGCTATGACACCAAAGAAATTTTCAGAAACGCTTCTTTCACCATCGCGAAAGGCAAGAAATACCTGATCAAAGGCCCCAGCGGCATCGGAAAGTCCACCTTGATCAAACTGCTTTCGATGACTTATGATGATTATTCCGGAACCATTGCCGCGGACGGCGTGGATCTCAAGACCATTTCGGACAAATCGTTCACCAACAAAGTCGCTTACATTTATCAGGAAGTCTTTCTCTTTGAAGACACCATCAAAAACAACATCACTTTGTTTAAAAAACTTGATCAGAAAACCATCAATGAAGCCGTTTCCCAATCCGGCCTGACCGAGTTCATGAAAAACAAAGAAAAAGGTCTCGACGAACTGGTCAGCGAGAATGGCAAGAATCTCTCCGGCGGCGAACGCCAGCGTTTGTCCATTGCCCGCGCCATCGCCAAGAAAGCCGAGATCCTTTTCATCGATGAAGGCACTTCCGCCGTCAACGAAGACCTTGGAAAAGAAATCGAACAGACTTTCCTGAACTTGGACAACACCGTCGTTTCGATCAGCCACCGTTATTATCCGGGGGTCACCGATCACTACGACTTCGTTTTGGAGATCAAAGATGGCAAAGTAAACACCTATACCGGAAAAGAATACTTTGCGGAGGAAACCCGTTATGCTTAAAACGATTCGCGCTTTTTTCCCTCAGCTTTTGCTTTTGGCGATCTGCGCTGCCATCAGCGCCACCGCCGACATCTTCATTGCCCTGAAAATGCGAGACATGATCGACCTGACCCAAAGCGGCCAATACGGCGATATCAACCAAATCATCCTCTTGGCGTCGGGCTTTATGGTCGTTTATGCCATCGGGATCTTCACTTTCACTTATTTCAAAGCCTTGTTTTTAAAAAAAGCCATGACGAAGATGAAAAACCGCTATGTTCGCCGGGTCTTCAAAAAGAACATCAATGAATTTCAGCAGGACAACAATTCCACTTATCTGTCCTCGCTGACCAACGACTACGACCAAATCGAACTTAATCTTCTGGAACCGATCGTCGATCTGATCTTCGGCCTGGTCAACCTGGCCGCCGGGATCTTGCTGTTTTTGATCGTGGATTACCGGATCCTGCTGATCGCCCTCGGCTTGATGGTCCTTAACCTGATCATTTCGGCTTTGTCTTCCAAACCTCTCAACAAGCATAATAAAGAACGCAGCCAGTTGTTCGGGGACTATACCGGTTACATCAAGGAAGTTCTTTCCGCCTTTCACATCATCAAGACCAACAATCTGGAAGACAAGATCCGCCAGGACTTCCATGACAAGAGCGAAAGGATCCAACACAAAGGTTTCATCATCGACCGGGTCAAGAGTTACTTCTTTGCCTTGCAAAACTCCAGCTTCACGATGGTCTTCTTCGGATTGATCGCCATCATCGGTTTCATGGCCCTCCAAAATCAAATCACCGTCGGGGCCGTGGTCCTGATCATCCAATCCGCCGAAAAAATCATCTGGCCGATCGCCAGTTTCTCCGAAGCCCTGCCGAAGATCTTTTCGGTCAAGGCCATCTTCAAACGCATTGACGAAACCCTCAAAAATAAGACCGATTACCCGGAAACTTTGGATTTCGACGGTTTTAAGTCCGCCATCCAGATCCGCAACCTGAACTTTGCTTATGAGGACAGTTTGGTGTTGGAAAACGTCAGCGTGGAATTCCAAAAAGGCAAAAAGTACCTGATCGTCGGTCCTTCCGGCGGCGGCAAGTCCACCATCTTAAAACTGCTTCGGAAATACTTCAACCCGGGATCCGGCGAGATCCTGATTGACGGAATCCCGCTCAAAGACGTCAAAAAGGAGCAATATTTCGCTCACATTGCGAATATCGAACAGAACGTCTTCTTATTCGAGGATACGGTCAAAAACAACCTGACGCTATATAAAGACTATTCCGACGATGAGATCGAGGATGCGCTGCAAAGGGCCGGACTAACCGACTTCGTGGCCAACCTCCCGGATGGCCTGGATTCCATGATCTATGACAATGGCAAGAACATCAGCGGCGGCGAACGGAGCCGTTTGGCCATCGCCCGGGGCCTGGTCAACCAATCGGACATCATTTTCCTGGATGAAGCTTTCGCCAACCTGGACGCCGAAAAAGCCAAAGCCATCGAAAAGAGTCTTCTGGATCTTAAAGGCGTCACCATCATCAATGTCAGCCATGTGGTCTTCAAAGATCACCAACAAATGTACGATGACGTTTTGGTCGTCAAGAACAAAAACGCCACCAGCCTGGAAATGAAAAGGGCCTGACTTCGGTTAGGCCTTTTTTAAAGAAAGAAAGACCGATGTCCCGCCTTGGGATGTCGGTCTTTCTTTATAAGTTTGATCAGGGAGGGGCATTCAAGCAAAGTAGCGTGCATAAAGAATTGTTAACCCAGCGGCGAAGCCAAGAATCCCCCAAGTTCCGGGCTGATCATGTCCAGGTCGGTATGGTAATAGATCGGACCAATCGCCCCCGTCTCCATCAGCTGATTTTCGGCTTCGTGCATCCGGGCGAACCGCTCTTCCGGATCGGATGAGGCCTGGACTTGACCGATGATCACATCATATGTCTCGGCCAAAGCCGTGACGTTAAGCGGGGCCAAGCCCTCCACGTCAGCTTCTCCGAAACCGTCGATGGCGTCAAACATGTAGCCGTAATCGGCGGCCAATTCCCCTGAGGCCGCGCGTTTCCAAGCATATTCGAAATCCTGGGCATCCAGCGCGGTCCCGTCGGACCATTTTAAATCGTCCTTCAGTGTGAACAGGCATGGAACATTTCCGCCCTCCAAGGCGGTCGGAGCAGACATAGTTGTTGCACCGTCGGGCGTGAGAACTAAAGCGCCGTCTTCATCCTCTTGATGGCCAATGAGGCCGAGAAAGCGGGGATGATCATGGTGGCTCCGTCGACGGCACTGTTTAAAGCCGGGTCAATCGTATCAGGGTTTGGTCCAACCCAAACTGCCGGTTTACCTTCGGCTGGGCCGCCAGCCGCCAAAGCGAATAAGCAAAACCGGAGCCGGACCGAAACAACCGTTCTTTGGAGAACATGTTTCATTTTGTTTCTCTTCTTTCAAAGAAAGTTTTCAAAGAAAGTTTTCCAAGAAAGTTTTCCAAGAAAGTTTTCCAAGAAAGTTTTCCAAGAAAGTGATATATAAACCCTGTGCTCCGATTACGCGTCGATATTGGCGCTAAGTTCATCGAAAAGTTAGGCGTTAAGCATCGATAAACCAGCTCTTGATGCTTCAAGCCAAAATGGATCCGCATGATGGTTTTTTGATTATCGGTGAAGGCTGCCACCGTCAGGGTATCCGCGGATTCCGACGATGGTCGGTTCGCGGGGATGGGAGGAAGCATCCGTTTCTTTTTTTCTCCTTGGGCAAGTTGCCAAATATTGAGTAAAGAGGTCTTCTCTTGGCTGGTAATTTGATGTCTTAAATGTTTTACCTCAATACGAATTGCCGATTGGGTTTTATGGACTTTATTTTCATGATGTTTTCATTCTTCTGGCCACAAAAAAAGGCCGAAACCTTTTTGGGGGATTTCGGCCTTTAATTTTGGTTTTCTATAAGTTGGTTTAGATTATCCCGCGATGGTGCAATACATAAAGAACTTATAGCCAAGCGGTGAAGCGAAGAATCCTTCCAGAGACGGATCGATCATGTACAAATCAGTGTAATAGTACAATGGGCAAATGGCTCCGGTTTCCATTAACAGGGTTTCCGCCGCATGCATTTTCGCAAAACGAACGGTTGGATCGGACGAAGTCTTGACGGTGTTGATCAGAACATCGTAAGTCTGAGCCCAAGTCTTGTCATGAGTTGCTCCGTAAATGGCAACAGCGGCATGGCCTTGAGCGCCGGTAGTGACCGGATCGGAGTCAACTCCGAATTGCGAGTCATTGTTTCCGCTGGTAGTCAGCCACATATCCAAGAAGGAGATCGGGTCATTGTAATCACCCAACCAACCGTTGCGAGCGACGCTGTATTCGCCGTTTTTACGGGTTTGAAGGAAAGTATTCCATTCCTGGTTGACCGGAGTCATGGTGATTCCGTAAGCCGCCCAAGCTTGTTGCAAGTAACTTGCAATGGCCGCATGGCCGGTACTGGTGTTATACAAATATTGGAAAGACGGGAAGTCAGTGAACTTGTCAGTGGTTTCGTTATAAGTATAGCCGGCATCTTTCAGGATTTCAACGGCTTCAGCGCAGTTGGCGGCGAAGTCAGCGGCCGCAACGGAATAGTATCCGGCGCCATCGCCAAGCGGGCCATTTTTGTCAACAAACGGAGTGAGCCCGTCCGGTTCAGTCAGTCCGATTGGGACAAAACTGTCCGCCGGTTGTTGTCCGGCTTGGCCGATGCTGACGCAAATGTAGTTGCGGTCAATCATCAAGCCCAAGGCTTTGCGAACTTCGGCTTTGGTCGCTTCATCGATAACGATGTCGCCAAAAATGACTTCATCGTTGACATTGAAGTTAATGTAATAAGTCCCAAGTTGTCCGGCGATGATCAGCTCATCCGGATAGTCTTCCTTCAGAGCCGAAATCTCCTGATTAGGAACGGAATCGATCAATTTGTAAGTTCCGTTCTTGTAGTTGGCAAGAATGGCGGTATCGTCATCAGACAAAGCAAATTCAATCGAATTAACGGTGATTTCGTCAGCGTTGTGATAGAATTCGTTCTTTGTATAAACGATCTTGCTGTCAGCGACCCATTCAGTCATCGTGTAAGCGCCGTTTCCAACATAGGTAGCCGCATTGGTTGCCCATCCTTCCGGATCGGCTTCAACGATCGATTGCTTAACCGGCATGTAAGTCGGGAATGCGCACAATTCAAACCAGTAAGGGACCGCGTTGTTTAAGACAACGGTCAAAGTTTTTCCGTCGGTCGATGCATTGACGTTCAGCGGTGCCAAACCATCAGCATCATCAGCGCCTCCAAAGCCATCGATGACATCGAACATGTAGCTGTAGTCAGCGGCCAAAGTGGTTGAAGCGGCCCGCTTCCAGGCATATTCGAAGTCCGCAGCTGTGAGGGCTGTTCCGTCGGACCATTTCAGATCATCCTTAAGAGTGAACACATATTGAACCTTTCCGCCCGTCAAAGTTGTCGGGGTCGGCAACGCTGTTGCGCAGTCTGGTACAAGTACTAAAGCGCCGTCTTCATCTTGTTGATAACCAACTAAGCCTGAAAACGCATGAATGATTAATGTTGCTCCGTCAACTGCGCT
>CAYQUB010000042.1:0-9021 GCA_964420625.1 uncultured Bacteroidales bacterium
GACGGTGCGGAAGCCTAGTCAAGGCTCCCCCAGTGGCGATGAAGTATTTTACATTCGTTAAATCCTTACCTTCCGCGACCTGGCTCTTTCCCATGGTTCCGTACAGGCTTTGGTATTTTCCGGCGTGCCGTTCCAAACTGACCGCCAAGGCTTCTTTAGCCAGTCTTTCGGTCAGCGGGATCTGTTTTTGATCCGGGATCGGCTGATAATGGGCGACGAGTTCCTCTAGATCCTATTCGGCGATTTTTAGGTCCTTAAGCAGCTTGGTTTTCCCGATCAATTCAATGACATTGTCTTTGTTAATATAGAGGCCAAGATCTCCTTCAACCGTTCGTTTGGCGAACGGTTCCGGATTGATGAGGATTTTGGATATCTCCGGGCTGTCTTCGCTGACCGAATGAACATCGGTGGTCGCGCCCCCAACATCCACGCAAACCAGATCGCCCAGGTCTTTTTGAAGCAAAATGGCGGCTTCCATGACCGCTCCCGGCGTCGGAATGACCGTCGAATTGATGGAGTCGCGAAGTTTTCGCATCCCCGGAGCTTTGGTAATGTGTTTTTCGAATACTTTCTGAATGACTTTGCGAACTTCGTCAACTTGCAAGACATCGATTTTCGGGTAGACATTCTCGGTCAGAAACAAGAATTCGGCTTGGCCGAAGTCCTCAAAAATGGTCTTGACGGCGTCGTGATTGACAATATTTCCGGAATAGATGACCGGGAGGTTCAGTTTCAGATTGGCAATCTGCGAAGCGTTGTAAAGCGCCGTCGCTGATTCTCCAAAATCGACTCCGCCCGCGATCATGATGATGTTCAGATTAAGTTTCGGGATTTTTAAAAGATCGTAATCAGACAAAAATCCGGAAGTGACGAAATGAAGGTTAGCGCCCGCTCCCAAAGCCGCTTCCTTGGCCGCCCGGACTGTCATGTCCAAAACTAAGCCGTGAACACTCATTTTGAGTCCTCCGGCCGCCGAGGAACAAGCGAAACTGGCGGCTACTTCCAAGGTTTCGGTGCCAAGATTTTGTTTTAACTCGGCCAAGGCGAGCTGAATGCCGATGTTGACATCGCCCTCCTGCACCGTGGTCTTGGAGAAACCTTGGCCTAAGAACTTCGGGTCATCGGTTTCCAAACCGTCAAAAGCGCTGACAACGGTCGTGGTGCTGCCGATTTCGTAAACGATCGCATCAATTCTCATGCTGGGCGGCTTCCACTTTCTTGCGGATCAAAAAAGTTGCTACTTGCGAGCCATGAGTCCCGCGGCCGAAACCGGCATCAACGCCCTGCTTTTTGGCTAATTCCGGAACGACTTGGGTTCCGCCGGCGATGATGATCAGTTTGTTTCGGACGCCCTTTTCAATGGCATATTCGTGGACTTTTTTCATGTTTTTGTAATGGATCTCGTCATGGGAGATGATGGTCGACATCAGGATGGCGTCGGCCTTCAGTTCGATGGCCGCATCCACGAGTTTTTGAATCGGAACTGAAGTTCCCAGATATTCACAAGTGATGCCGTATTTTTCGATCCCTCCATGCTTGATGTCAATGATTTCCCTTAGCCCGACCGAATGTTCGTCTTCGCCGACCGTTCCCGCGACGATGACCAGCGGATGGGCTTTCACATAAGCCGTGATCTCTTCATCGGATAAAGCATCCGGCTCGGCCGGAAGAACCAGTTTGTTTAGGTCAATGTCGAAGGAGACTTTGCCCTTGATTTGGATCCGCGTGCCTTCGCTCGGATGAAGATTTTCTTTGTGTATGACCACCACGTCCGCCAGATTCATCTTTTTTCCGATCTCGATGGCCGCAAACTCGGCCAGACGCATGGAGGTCGGCAGCATCAGATCAACGACGACGGTGCCATCCCCCAGCCATTCGACTTCCGGTTTAACCAAAGAAGAAGTCCGGTATTTATCGTTTTCTTGCATGCGGACGTTGACGTTGTCTTCCGGATCGAGCTCATCAATGTATTGGATCTTGCTTCGATCTTCGAAAGTGCAGCCGTTGATGAGTTTCGCGGGCGCATTCTTTAAGGACTCATTGTACTGGCCAACGTTATTGTATCCGAAATGAGCCGTGACGGGGGCAAAATAGTCGCTGTCCCGTTCATAAACGGTGTTTAAACCGATCCCGCCTTGGATCTTCCGGCTGATGCCGTCGCCGTTTCTTTCCGGATAACAACCGGAATCAATGAAAAAGCCTTTTTCAACGGCTTCGAAATACCCGCCCGCCGCTAACAATTCTTCAAAGAACAAAACCGCACGTTCCTTCAGTTCGCGGACCTTGGTTTTCATGTAACCGTCCTTGCGAACATTAACCATTTCCAGAAGACCGTCCATGCCGATGAGGGCTTGTTTGGCGGTGTCGCAGGCTTCCACGTTGTACATGTGCCAAGGCACGTTGCGGCCTTCATCCGGAGTAATGGTCGATTGGATGTCCGCGCTGGTCAGTTTCGAGATCATCATGTTAAGAACATGAGTGACGGTGGCTTCGCGAGTCGAAGTTTCCATGTATTTGGTATTCATTTGCGCCCGCATCCGGTAATCTTTGAAGAAATCCCGAAGCGCGACCGCATAAGGCAGATTGATCTTTAAGTCTGGTGCCGGAGCGGTGGTTGGAGGAACGGTCGAAAGGGCAATGTTTTGTTTTTCCATTCCCGACAGGACGGAGAATTGGCAATTGATGGCATGTTGAACAAACAGCTCAGGCATGACTTTCCAGGCTTCTTTGGCGGTGGCATTGGCATTGTGAGCCCCGTCGATCTGAAGCATTTTGCCCCAAGCCATGATTTTCTTGGATTCGGCCGCATCCACGAACGAACGGATCATGTTGATGTTCCGGTACAAGACATTGTATTGCGGGTCCTGGTGGGCGCCGTTGATCCCCTCTTCGGAGAACATGACGGCGATGTCCGGCCCGGCTACTCCGGAGACATAGGAATGGTAGTTGATCGGCCGGCCGACTTCGTCTTCGATCAAGTCCAAAGCTTTTCTTTGGGCCCGAACTTGTTTTCGGCTGATGGGAACGCCCCCGACTCCCTGCGGGGTCCCTTCGATCAGCCCGTCCATGTGCGACTGGCCGGCGGTGCGGATGACCATGATGTGATCGGCTCCGTGCCAGGCGGCCATCCGCATCCGGCGAATGTCGTCTTCAAAACGCCCCGAAGCGATCTCCGTGGTAATGGATTGCATCGGCTGCGGATCGATGTTATTGAAGTATTTGGCCGCGGGAAGCGGCACTCCCTGTTTCAACGGAGCCGAAGCATCGGAATAATGATACCCATTCATGACAAGGTCGTTTTGATGGTCGCGCCAAGCCCAGCCGCGGCGCCGCGGTTCGTATTGGTCCAGATCCTTGAGAAGGTTGCGAAGGTCCAGTTTTTCATTTGGTTTTAACATGGCTTCACCCCGAAACTGGTTAAAACTTTATCCCAGCCCAAGTCTTTCATCAGTTCAAGACCGGCTTCGCGAAGGGGAAGATCGGCCAATTTGGAATAGCGATAGACCACGTGACCGGCCCCTTTTCCCATCAGCTGATGGTCAATGGTTTTGTCTACCAGAACTTTGGCTTCCAGACTGGAGAACCCCATACGCAGAAGAACCGACCTTTCAATGGCCGGTGTGGTGTGATTATAAGCTAATTTGATCAAAGGTTTGACGGTTTCATTGGCATATTTCCAAAACAAATCATATAATTCTTGATCGGACAGATCGCGAAGACGGTTTCGTCTGGTTTCGAAATCGTCAGCGCGGACTTTCAATTTTTCCATTTTATTCCTCCCACCCAACGCCCAGATCCTTCAATTCCGCTTTTACCCATGACAAATCGCGGCTGGTCTCCTGGGCCAAGAATTCCAGGTCGATCGGGTCCAGTTTGGTTTGGTCTTTGACGGCGTTGCGGATCAGCGATTTTCGGATGACGTCCAAATCGACATCCATGGCCTTGATCAAACCGGGGTCGCTTGGCAAAATGATGCTGCGGCCCGGGATCTCTTCGCGAGGATTTCCGAAGCGGATCTCAATGCCATTGGCTCGGGCGAACGATAGTTGGGCCTGATGATGTTTCCCGGCTCCGGTATATTCGGTTTCCTGAACAATGATGACTTCATTTTCATTCATGGTCTGGGCCAAGCTGAAAGCGGCGGCCAAACTGATGTTTCCGGCCGGGCCTCTCTCGATTCCTTCCAAAGCCACCAGGGCTTCGGTCATGAAGAAGACCTCGCCTTGATTGACGGTCACGTAACGGTCAATGTACCGAAGCGGACGAGCTGCCGAACGCGGAACATCGCTTCGATCCGGATTGGTCATGTAGGGCATTCCGAAACCGGTATGGCCGGTCGTAAAGGATTTCTTGTTGAAATCATGATCGCTGGCCATGTGCAATCCTTTGAGATTGACGCTGGCGCCGATGATCGGGATTTTCTTGGTGGTGGTTTTCCGGATGCCCCGCGCGGTTCCGGTCAGATTGCCGCCGCCGGCGTTAGTGACGACGATGGCGCTGGGAAGCCGGTTGGTCAGTCTTAAACAGTCTTCGATCAGTTCGCTGCCCAGAGTTTCGATCCCCGAGATCCCAAACGGGGTATAAAGCGAAGCATTAAAATATCCGGTCTCCTCAAGAAGCTTGAGGAACGTATAAAAGAGTTCCGGCCCGACGCTGAGCTGAATGACTTCGGCTCCGTAGGCTTCGCAAGCCCGGGCTTTTTCGATGATCTCCGGCTGTCCGATTTTTTGGCTGTCATAGCATTCCTGCACGACGATGCATTTTAAGCCGTATTTGGCGGCTTGGGAAGCCACGGCCGCGCCATAGTTCCCGCTGGTCGCGGTGATGACGCCTTTATAGCCCATTTTTTTGGCTTGATAAACGGAGATGGAAGCCCGGCGGGCTTTGAAACTTCCGGAATCGTTCAGGGCTTCGTCTTTGATGAAGATCCGGGCGCCAAAACCCGGAGCGCTGTATTTTCGGGCCAAAGCGGTCAGATTGCGCATTTCCTTAAGCGGGGTGTTTCCGACTCCATGCGCGGACTGAATGCTTTTGATGACCGGGATCGGATAACCGTTTTCGCTCATCAGCGCTTCATAATCAAAACTGATCTTCCCGGTCTCGTAGAGCGAATAATCGATTCCGACCGAGGTTTTCATGATGCTGTTCTTGCGGTCCATCAAGCCTTGGTAAGAAAGGTCTTTATCCATGGCGGGCACCGTAGAGGGCTTTCTTGACAATTTTGTCAATTTCTTGGATTTCCGGGACGAAGTCGCCATAATTATGTTGATAACTGGGATTGGAAGCGACTAAAAGACCGCCTTCGAGACGGCCGGTAACCGTGGTAATGATGACGTTTTGTCCCATTTCCGCGTCGGCTTGGAGCCAACCCTTGACCCACATCCGCAGCGGAACCTTTTTGGTATCTTCCGGGATATTCCCGGTTCGCTCTTCCGGTTTCAAAACGATTTTCTCGATTTGAACCCAAGTATTGTTCTTTATCAAAATCATCCCTCCTCTTCGATCATGGTCCGGACATCGCCCATGATGGCGCGCGGGACCGGCAAGTCGATCATCGTTTTCAAACCCGGACGGGCGTTGATGACATGGGGAATCATGTTTACGCAAATGGCAATGGTTCCCTGGCCGCCGTCGATTTCCGGATTGATGCGAAGATTGACTTCGGGGCTGCCCTTGATGGTGATGTAATCGCCGGTGCTGACGCCTCCGAGCTGAGGTTCGATTTGTTGCGGATGGCGCATGTGGATGATGTTTTTGCCATCAACTTCGCCTTCACCAACCATGTCCACTCCTGCCACATCGCCCTTTCGGGCCAGACCAAAAGAACTCTTCCGGTCGACCGAAGTTGCGATGGGCGTCATGGATTGGGAAAACTTGGTCAGTTTCCAACCGACCGCATCCGCGATCATCGAAACCGACTCTTTGAACCCGACATGTCCGGCCAGATGTCCGTTTTTTACTTTTTCGGAAAACGCGGAAACACTCAAACCAACGCCTTGTTCCTCCATGACGGTCTCCCCAAAAGGCGAAAGGCTGTTGACCCGGCTGACCGATACTTCATCGACGCTTTCCATGACTCCGGTCATGGCGATGACCAAAAGATCCATCATCATGCCCGGATTGATGCCGGTTCCAAGAACGGTCACTTGGTTTTTTATGGCCAATTCATTGATGGCTTTGGCGATCTCCGGTTCATTCGCCTTCGGGTAAGCCATTTGCTCGGCGGTGGAAATGACGTTGACTTTCTTCTCCACCAGCCATTTGATTTTCGGAAAGGCCTTGGCGGTAAAAGAATCCGTGGCCAGCATGACGATGTCGCAGGAAGCAGGCCCAACGACATCCTCGATGTTTGGGGTGACGCTGACGTCCTGTTCTTGGTTTCTCTTCAAATTCAGGATTTGGAAGATGCTTTTTCCGATGTAATTCGGGTTGCGATCACAGACCCCAACGATTTCGAATCCTTGTTTTTTAAGAATCATCCGGGCCATTCCCGAGCCCATGGCTCCGAATCCCCAGATGACGACTTTTATTTTTTCTTTGCGCATGTTATTCCCCTATTGTTATTGGTGTATTATGACAGAGTGATCGTGGTTCCGCTTTTTCCTTCCAAAGCCCAAGCGGCTTTGGAAAGCGAAGCGATGAGGGCTTTTCGGCTCGGGTTGGCTTTTACGAAACTGATGGCGGCTTCCACTTTCGGAAGCATGCTCCCTTTCGCGAAATGGCCGTCTTTGATGTGCTTTTCCAGTTCAGAAACCGTGATTTCCGAAAGATCGGTTTGCGTCGGTTTCCCATAATTCAAAGAAACTTTGTCCACCGCGGTTAAAATGACCAAAAGATCCGCATTCAGTTCGCTGGCCAAAACCGCGCTGGCGAAATCTTTGTCTATGACGGCCGCGACGCCGCGGAAATGGCCATTGTCTTTTACGACCGGGATTCCGCCCCCTCCGACGGTGATGACCGGGTGTTTGGCGGCGACCAAAGTCCTAATGACGTCAATTTCCACGATTCCGATCGGTTTTGGGCTCGGGACGACCCGGCGGTAACCCCGACCGGAGTCTTCTTTCATCTCGTAACCCTTCTCGATGGCCAAAGCCTGGGCTTCATCCTGGCTGTAAAACGAGCCGATTGGTTTGGAAGGTGCCAGGAAGGCGGGATCGTCGGGGTGGACTTCGACTTGGGTGATGACGGTGGCTATTTGTTTTTCCAGTCCCAAAAGCGTAATTTCCGTTTGCAAAGCATTCTGAAGGTGATAACCGATGTATCCCTGACTCATGGCTCCGCATTCCGGGAAGGGCATTTCCGGGACGTTTTTGTTGGTTTTCGAAGCGACTTCAAAAGCCAGATTGATCATTCCGACTTGGGGGCCATTGCCGTGGGCGACGATGACTTCATGCCCCATGGCCATGATTTTCGCGATTGGCTTCGCGGTTTGCTTGACCAATTCCAATTGTTCCAAAGGGGTGTTGCCCAAGGCATTTCCGCCCAGAGCGATCACGATCCGGCTCATTTATCCGCTCCCAAAGTAGCAAGGATGATGGCTTTGATGGTATGAAGACGGTTTTCGGCTTGATCGAAAACCACCGATTGCGGTCCTTCAAAGACATCTTCGGTTACTTCGATTCCGTCCAGGCCGTGTTTAATGTTGACTTCTTTTCCGATGCTGGTTTCCAGATTGTGAAAAGAAGGCAAGCAATGCATGAAAATGGCTTTTGGTCCGGCGTTTTTCATCATTACTTGGTTGACTTGGTAAGGGGTGAGCATCTTGATTCTTTCTTCCCAAACCGAGTCCGGTTCGCCCATCGAAACCCAAACGTCGGTATAAATGACGTCAACCCCTTTGGTCCCGGAAGCAACGTCTTCGGTGACCGTGACCTTGGCTCCGGTCGATTTGGCGATCTCCCGGGCCTTTTCCAGTAACTCATTGGATGGCCAGAGGGTTTTCGGCGCTACGGCTCGGAAGTCCATTCCCATTTTGGCACAGCCGATCAAAAGCGAATTGCCCATGTTATAGCGCGCATCGCCCAAAAAGGCCAGTTTGATGCCCGCCACTTTTCCTTTTTGCTCCATGATGGTCAGTAAATCCGCCAAAACCTGAGTCGGATGGGAAAATTCGGTCAGACCGTTCCAAATCGGGACACCCGAATACTTGGCTAAAGTCTCGACGGTATCCTGATTGTATCCGCGGAACTCGATGCCTTCATACATTCGTCCCAAAACGCGGGCCGTATCCTTAATGCTTTCTTTTTTTCCCATTTGGGTTCCCGTTGGGCCCAGATAAGTAACGCCCATTCCCAAATCGTAACCGGCGGCTTCAAAAGCGCAACGGGTCCGGGTTGAGTCCTTTTCAAAAATAAGAGCAATGTTTTTTCCTTTTAACGGTTGAAACAGTTCGCCTTTCTTTTTTAGGGCTTTCAGTTTGATCGACAGCTGTAACAGATAGCCGATCTCTTCCGGTGAATAATCCAATAATTTCAAAAAGCTGCGACCTTTTAAATTGGTTTCCATAGTTATATCTCCTTTATTTTAAGTTTTCTCTAACAAACGGCATGCTCATGCAGCGGGGACCGCCGCGCCCCCGCGACAGTTCGCTGGATGGGATGGTGTTGACTTTGATTCCGTGGTGAGCCAAAATCGAATTGGTGATGTGGTTTCGTTCATAAACGATGACTTCTCCGGGAGTTATGCAAAGCGTGTTGGCGCCATCATTCCATTGTTCGCGGTCGGAAGAAACGACATCTTCCCCGCCGCAGGGGATCAGCGTGACTTCGCGCTGCAAATAATGTTCAAGCAATGCGTCCAGTTTCTTTTCCAGCGGCCGAACCAGCAGTTTATTATGCTTGATTGGGTCCTTGGTCAATTCGAAGGCTTTGATGGTGCTCCTCAGTTCATGATGAATGGTGAATTTTCCGTAATCGACTTGCGTCAAAGCGGTATCCAAATGCATGAAAGACCGGCTTTTCGGAATGTCGAAAGCCAGAATGGTTTCGAACCCGGTCGTAAAATTATAGAAGAGGTTCTTGG
>CAYQUB010000043.1:0-8703 GCA_964420625.1 uncultured Bacteroidales bacterium
ATGCGATCAGTTCTTTGATGACTGATTCGGTGTTTTTCGAAGACTGCGATGGTTTGATGATGACGGTATTTCCGGCGGCGATGGCTCCCGCGAGCGGGGTAATGGTCAGCTGAAACGGATAGTTCCACGGGGAGACGATCAGAGTCGATCCCAAGGGAGCATAATAATAGTAACTGCGGCCCGGAAGCGAAGTAAAGTGCGTGGGGATCGTTTTCTTTCGCATCCATCCGCGCAGATGCCTGATCAAAAAATTGATCTCTTTGATGACCATCCAGATCTCGGTCAGAATGGCTTCGGTTTCGCCTTTGTTTAAATCAAGATAAAGCGCTTGGATGATTCGCTCCTGCCGGTCAATGACGCCTTGCTTTAGTTTTCGAAGCATTTCGATCCGAAAGCCATAGGATAAGGTCTGATTGGTACTAAAAAAAGCTTTTTGTTTGGTTAAAATTGGATTCATAAATTTACCTCGACTTATTATAACAAAAAAATGAAGAAATGGGCACTGAAAGAAGAAAAATCCTTTCGCCTTCCAGTTAAAATTATTCCTTTTGATTTTAATAAAATATGATATAATGTTGATACGAGGAAAACGATGTTAGAATATTTTAAGAAAAACCTTCCGTTTTTGGCGGGAATGATCATAATCGCGGGCTTGGCCTTGCTCTTCATATTGCCGTCCGGAGCCCAACTTCTCGCGATTTTTTCTTATGCGGCGGCGGTTTATTTGTTCATCGTCGGCATTTCGTTTTTGGTTGCGGCCGTTCGCTTTGACGGGTATCTTGAACCCAAGCAAAAACCGCGGCGCCAACAAACTCTTTTGATCCTTGAAGCCCTGTTTTTGTTGGCGCTGGGAGCGTTAATCATCATTTTTCCGACCTATACGGTCCGGATCATCATCGGCGTAACGCTTTTGGCCATTCCGACTCTTCATCTCATCTTCAATGGCGGCCGGCGGGAATATTTTCTTAAAAACGGTTGGAAATACCTAATCGCTATCATCTTCATTTTGGCGGCGGAAGCCATCATTGATTATGTCTTCTTCGCACTGGGGATCCTGCTTGGGCTTTTCGATGTTTATCTGATCGTTTTATTCGTCATAAACGGCAAGGACCCAGCCAAACCAAATTTAATTGCGAAATATTTTCTGGAATATTTAAATAAGAGGTGCAGAAAAAAATATGGGAAAAATTGATCTTGCCATTTTGATCCTGGTGGGGATCTTCACTTTGTTCGGATTTTTCCGAGGTTTCGTCAAGCAAATCATGTCCGCGGCCAGTTGGCTGGTTTCGTTGGTTGCGGCTTCCCTTTTGACCAAACCGGTTTCTCCTTATGTAGCTTCATCGGCCATCGGAACCGCGGTGACCGGGAAAGTAACGGCCTGGATCACGGATTTGGCGACTTTTAACTTGCCTTTTGATCCCGCCAATTCCACCGAACAGCTTTCGGAGGCGATCACGGGCATGGGGCTTCCGAAGTTCATTGCGGACATCATCGCCCAGAACATTGATCTCGCGGCGGTTCCCGCTTCCATTTCTTTGGCGGATGTTCTGGTTCCGACGATCAGCAAAGTTTTGATCACCATCGCGACTTTTCTCATCCTCTTCATCTCGGCTTTCATTCTGTTTAAGATCATTGGAAGTTTGCTTAACAAATTGTTCAGCGGAAAGATCCTGGGATTTGTAAACAAAATCTTTGGGGCGGTCCTCGGGCTCGCGAAAGGCGCATTGATCGTTTGCGTCATCATGCTGCTTATGTCAACCGTGGCGGGAACCATTCCCGCGATCAACGATTTCCTGGCGGCTGATTTTGAAATCGGCGGGATCGGAATCGGGAAATATATTTACGAGAACAACCCTCTGATTCAATTGATTGAAGGCAGTTTTAATTTCGATGATCTTTTTTAGCCACCTTCAAACGGTCAAATGGTATAAGCATCTGACTGTTTTTTATATATTAGAAACGAAAATGAGGTAAAACCATGAGCATGATCAAATTAGAAAATGTTTCCAAGTACTATCACAACGAAGGAATGGTCACGTTGGGGTTGCGAAAGATCAATTTGGAATTGAACCTGGGGGAATTTGTGGCGGTAACCGGCGAAAGCGGCAGCGGAAAAAGTACCCTTTTGAACGTCATCAGCGGCATTGATTCCTATGAAGACGGGGAAATGTTTCTTGACGGCGAGGAGACTTCTTATTATGACAACGCCGATTGGGAGGAATACCGCCGCGATTCGGTCGGGTTCATTTTCCAGAATTATAACCTGATCGACAGCTATACCGTTCTCCGCAATGTTGAGGCTGCCCTGCTCATCCAGGGAATGGACAAGAAGAGCCGGGTTTCCAAAGCCAAGGCGATCATTGAACGGGTCGGGCTGACCAGCCATTTGCGTCACCGGGCTTCCAAACTATCCGGGGGCGAAAAACAGCGGCTGTCGATTGCCCGGGCTCTGGCCAAAGAAACGAAGATCATTGTGGCCGATGAACCGACCGGAAATTTGGACAGCGAAAGCGGAAAACAGATCCTGAAACTTTTGAGCGAGGTTTCCGACGGCCGTCTGGTCATCATCGTCACGCACAACTTTGAGATCGCTGAACCTTATGTAACCAGAAAGATCCAGTTGTTTGATGGCGAAGTGGCGGAAGACAAGTTGCTTAAGCCGGCAACCGTCAAAGAGATCCCCGAAAAACCCGAATACAAAATGAGAAAAGCCGTCAAAACGATGACGCTTACTTTATTCAATCTTTTCAGTACGCCGAAGAAGACCCTGTTGATGTTTTTCGTGGCTTTGACTGCCATCCTCTTTGTCTTTTTGGACTATGGTTCCTATTTGGTCATGAGCGACGACATCGTAGGCAGTTACAGCCTCATGAATGATTATCCGGAGCGGGTCATCGTCACCAGAAAAGACCAGCTGCCGATGACCGAGGCCGATTATGACTTAATCGGCGGCTTGTTCGAAGTTGATAACATCATTAAACAGGACCTGATCGTCGATACCCAATTCGATGTCGGTTTGAACATCGAAGAAAACTATTATTATTTTATGGGTTATCCTTGCTTGACGGGAGAGTATGACATTCAGCCCGTCGTCGGCCGAAAACCGACCGGAGCCAATGAGATAGCCTTGGCCTTCAACCCCTATTCCAGGGATGAGGACCACCTGGCCGACATTTTGAACGAACCCCTCGCGTTTAACGTCAACAACCCGGAGGGATATTTTGTTGTGACCTTTGAAATTGTGGGGGTTTATGTCACCGACGGAGCCAGCGCCGTCATTTTAAGCGAGGCCGGATTGGAGGCCGTGTATCAATCCGCCAAGGTTTCTAATTATGGATATGACCTGAAAGCCGTGACCGAATTTGGGGAAGTCCCGATCAATTATGGATTGATCACGCCTTTGTCCACTCTTTCGGGGAATGAACTTTTGTTCTCGACGGAAACCTATAACAATTGGGATGATCCGAATCTCTTGACGACGGAAATATGGCTGAACGGCGTAAAAATGGACCCAGCCTATGACAGCACGGGGAAAATGCGTTATGGCACGATCAATGTCAGTCCGGCTTTTTTTGAAACCCTGGCGGTCGCGGATGATTTTCAATATACGGTCAATCTCAAGGATGGCGATGATGCGAGCCGCCTGATGTCCAAACTTTTTGATCGCGGATATTACGCTTTTTCGCCGTTTTATGATCAGCCGATGAATTTCAACGCCCTGTTCACGACCATTTCGAAATTGTTCAGTTCGATCGGAATTTACGCAACCATTTTCGTGATCTACATCATCGCTTATTTGGTCATCCGTTCCATCATGCTAAGCAAAAGGCACGATTACACGATCCTGCGAATTATCGGCTTGACGCACAACGAGCTCAAAACCATCACCAAAGCGGAGATTCTGACAGTTTTCTTGGCCGCTTTCATCTTTACTTTACTGTTGTTTCTAACCTTGGTCATGGTTTATCCGGTTACCATGGCGCCGATCATCGATAGTCTCGAATTCTTGGATTATCTGTTGCTTTCCGCCGCCACTTTTGCGGTCGGAATCTTGATCGCCTGGCGTTTCAACCGTTTAATGACCAAAAAAAGCTTGTTCATGAATTTGAAAGTCGAGGGTGAGTAAAATGATTAAAATACGCAACCTCAACAAATACTTCAACCGAAACAAACCCAATGAGATCCATGTCATCAATAATGCCAACCTGACTTTCCCGGATACCGGTCTGGTCTGTTTGCTCGGGCCCTCGGGCTGCGGAAAAACGACGCTTCTGAATGTCATCAGCGGGTTGGACAAGGTCCAAAGCGGGGCGATCGAATTCCGCGACCATGTCATCACGGCTTATCACGCCAACCAATGGGACATGATCAGGAACCGTTACTTTGGCTATGTCTTTCAAAATTATGTGTTATTGCCAGATCTGACAGTCTACCAAAATCTCGAGTTTGTCTTGAAAATGTTCAATCTGACCAACGAAGAGATCGCCAACCGGATCGATTATGCCCTTGATGCCGTCGGAATGATCAAATACAAAAAGCGGCGTCCGACCCAATTGTCCGGGGGGCAGCAACAACGCGTGGCCATCGCTCGGGCTTTGGTCAAGAGTCCGGATGTCGTCGTGGCCGATGAACCGACCGGAAACCTCGACGAGAAGAACACCCTGCAGATCATGAACATCATCAAAAAGATCTCCCATGACTGCCTGGTCATTCTCGTCACTCATGAACGCCGGATCGCGGAATTTTACGCGGACATTATCGTCGAACTGAAAGACGGCCAGATCCAGAGCCAAAGAGATGTCAGTCAGGGAAGCGAATTCCAAAGTCTATACGACACCAACATTTATCTGAAGGATCTGAGAGGGAAGACGGTGGATACCGAAACGGTCACCATCAACACCTATTCGGACCAGGAAATTCCCAAACTGAATTTGAATGTCATTTTCAAAGACAATACCTTTTACATCGGTTCCAATCAGGACAACCTGAAAATCAAATTCGTGGATGACCACAGCGAAGTGAAGATCGTCAATGCCAACAAACCCGTCATCAAACTGGATGACTTAAACAATTTCAATTACGATCTTCCCAAACTGGAGCGGTCGGTCAAGGAAAAAGCGGCGGCCATCAAATACCGGGACACTTTCAAGATGTCGCTTCGTTATTTAAGCAATATGACGAAACGAAAGAAATTGCTCTTTTTGGTAATGTTTTTGTCTTCCATTTTGGTGGTGAGCGGATTCATTCAGCTTTTTTCGTCCACCCGCATCGACGAACAGGATTTCATGACTGACAACCGCAACCTGATTGAGGTCAGAGGGGTCGATGATTATGATTATTCCGATTTCACCGATTTGAAAGTTTCTTTGGGGGATGCCACGCTGCTTGGAACCGGCAATTTCATGGATATGGGCGGCTTCTCTTTCCCGCTATTCTCCCAAACCAGTTCCATTGGCCAATTTTTCCCAAGGAACTGCATCCTTCCGTTTTCGGTTTTGGAAGATCCGGAAGTTTTTATGGGGGAACTTCCAACCAACAAGAATGACCTTGTCATCGATAAATGGATCGCCGATGCCATTTTGGAATCCGACAGTTTCATTTCCGCCGGCGGAAAATATTACGAGCAGCTTATCGGCCGGGAGTATTATGACCGAAACGGTCGTTTGGGAGGGAAAATCGTTGGGATCGTGGAGACTCATAATCCGAACATCTACGTTTCCCTGGATAGTTATCAATTGGCTTTCATCAATCTCGCCGCTAATTATTATGACGAAAGTTCGGTCATTGCCAGTACGGCGGAAATTTCCAAATTGACCCAATATTATTCGGTAGCGGATTATGTCACCGAACTTGACAGTTTGGGCGTCACGGTTGCGCCCTCCGTCCCGATCGCCGACCTGACCCAAACCGCGGGACAAATGCTCGTTTCCAAGTCTTTCTTTTCAGACAACCTTTACGGGCTGGGAGACGATAACCATTACGCCATCGAGGGGATCGGGACTTTTACGGTGATCGGCATCACCGACAACATCATCAGCGCCAATTCATATTTCCATCCGGATGATTTGGAAGCGCTGATGTTAAAGGCCTGCGTTGAGAACAACGGCGAGGTCGCGGTCTACTCAACGAATAAAACTGTGACCATGGCGATTTTGGAAGCCGAAGGTTTGATCGTTCGGGATGTTTACGAGATCAACCGCGAAAACTACACGGACGTGACCTTCAACATCGTTCAGTACGTCATCAGTTTGATCATCCTCGGGGCCTCGCTGATCTTTCTATATTTCATCATGCGATCCAGCCTGATTTCCCGAGTCTATGAAGTGGGGGTCTACCGGGCTTTGGGAGTCAAAAAAGGCAACGTTTATCGTCTGTTTGTTTCGGAGATCGTTTTGATTTCGTTGTTTACATCCCTATTGGGAGTCGTGGCCGCGTCGCTGTTCATCGTCCGGGTCAATTCGCTTTCCCCGATCGAAATCATATACTATCCTTGGTATGTCAGTTTCATCTCCTTGGGCTTTTTGTTCGGATGCAATTTACTGATCGGAATGCTTCCGGTTATTACCCTTTTGCGCCTGACTCCTTCCGAGATCCTGACCAAGTATGACATTTAATCCCCAAAAAAACCCGGTCTGCATGGAGCAAACCGGGTTTGTTTTCGAAGCAAGATAAAAAATCTGGCTTTTTTTAATATCCCAGGAAGTATCCCAAAATCAGGAAGCCGACCGTCAATCCCAAAACGATCAATTGTAACAGGAAGGTCTTTTTGACCCATTTCGTATAGCTGAAGGACGAGATCCCGAGGGCGATCAGCAAGACCGGGTTGGTCGGGTAGATCAAATCGGTGAATCCGTCGCCGAAAATGAAAGCCAACAGAGCGATGTTTTGGGAGATCCCCAAATCGGCGGCGATGATCGAAATGATCGGGATGATGAGGATGACTTTGGCGCTGGCGCTGCCGATGAAGAATTGGATCAGCAGGATGACCAAATAAATGAAGAGGATGCCCACGATCGGCGAAGAACCCGAGAACCAAGTGACGATTTGCTTGATGATCGTTCCCATGATCTGGGAGTCCTCGAGGATGAACTTTATCGAAGCCGCCAAAGCGATCATGACGATGGCCGGGGCGATCGAACCGACTCCCGAAAGAAACATTTTTCCGATTTTGGAGAATTTTTCACCGATGGCCAGCCCGCAGACGAAGATTCCGATCAAAAAAGAGATGGCGATCACCGGAATCGAATATCCCTGCAAAGCCGGGATGATCGAAGAAGCAATGATGGCGATCAGCACCCAAACAAAAAACAGGGTGTAGGTCTTCAGAATGCGGGGATTGTAAGAACTGAAACTTTCGTCCGGATTAAGCTTGGCGAGTTTTTCACGGTCGCTTTCGTAAGTCGGCGATGATTCCGGTTTCTTTTCGATCTTTTTTACATGAATGGTCAGGAAAAGACAAAGCAGCAGATACAGGACGATGAAAATGATGATCCGGAACCAAATGCCTTCCACGACCTGCAGGCCCATCTGTTCGCTGGCCAGCCCGATGGAGAAGGGATTGGTAATGGCGGTGGAAAATCCGAATCCGGTGGCCAGCAAACACATCCCCAGACCGGCGAAAGTATCCCAACCCAGGGAAAGCGCCAGAATGACGACGATCGGAAGCAAGGTCACGGATTCCTCAAAGATCCCAAACAGCGATCCCAACAGCATGAAAGCCAGGATGATGATGTACATCAACAAGTATTTCTTGGTTTTAAAGCGGTTGATCAGATAACTGATGATCGACTGGATGCCCTTGGTTTTTTGCATGACGTTGAAAGCGCCGCCCAGGATGAGAATGAACAGGCCGATGACCAAAACGCTCAGGCCGTCATCGCTTAAGAAAACCAGAAGCGGCGAACCCAGGAACCTCCAGAATGAATAACCGGTCCCGCCGATGTATTGGTATTCCAGGCCGGCGCCGGGGATGAGTTCAACATACATGCCTTTTTCAACGAAGAAAGTCATGATGTAAACCGCGATCATGAACGCCATCAGAATGGCGCACACGGTGATAAACGAACGTTTGTTGATTTTCAGGATTTTGTCTTCACTCATTTTCGGTATGCAATTCCTTTTCATATTTTAAGTACATTTGTTCACCAACAACCGACCATTTCACGCAGGAACGGATGTTGTCAGGGATGAAATAGTAGAGGGTGTTATGATGATAAATCTCGAAATCTTCTTTGACTCCAAATGGGATCGCGGGAAGATTGCTCAGTTTGAAGAGGATGTCTTCCGCTTTTCCGCTAATGGTTCCAACGAAACGGACGCCTAAAGCCGAAAGAATAGTATTGCCCTCGCCCACCAAAGCAAATCCCCGGCCGTTCGGGTCCGGCATTTTCACCCTAACATGGCTTTCCAAAGAATAATTTTTCTCATCGATCCGTTTTCGTTCCGTTTCCTTTTGGAAAAGATACCAATCGCGGATGGTTTTCGGAACGCGCGGGTCCGAACACTCGAGATCGTAATAATTGTTCAAAACAACATCGGTATGGCAGTTTGTGCAATGAAGGTGATGCCCCTTAGCCTCATAAGTGAATTCTTGGCCGCAGACCGGACAAATGTACAAAATGTGCTCAAGGCCTTCCGCGAAATGTTTGCCATGATAAAATACGCGATTTTGCTTTTGCCATTCAAATACGTCATAATACATTT
>CAYQUB010000044.1:0-4179 GCA_964420625.1 uncultured Bacteroidales bacterium
TCTTCCTTCATGCTGTGTCCGTCTTTGATGTTCATGGTGTAAGCATTCCCCAAAGCCAGATGGCAGGAGGCATTTTCGTCAAACAGCGTGTTGAAGAACAGCACATTGGTGTTGGAGATCGGCGAGTCGTGGGAAATCAGCGCGACTTCTCCCAAATGGGAACTGCCTTCATCCAATTCCAAAAGATTCTTCAGCGCGCCTTTTTCTTTGGCAGCGTCGTAGTCGACGACTTTGCCGTCTTTGAAGACCAGCCAGAATCCGTCGATCAGTTTGCCTTGATAATTCAAAGGCTTGGTGGCAACGACTTTGCCGTTGACTTTCAGCCGGTGCGGCATGCAAAAAGCTTCTTCGGTCGGGATGTTCGGAGCAAAGTAAACGCCGTTTTTTGCGGTTTCTCCGCCGCCCGCCCAAATGTGCCCGTCAACCAAACCGATGGTTAGGTCGGTCCCCAGCGAATTGGTGAAATGCAGGGACTCAAAATTGTAATCATTCAGTTTTTGGTTATGCATTGCCAAAACTTCCATGTGTTTTTTCCATTCCGCGACCGGATCATTGTCTTCGGTGACCCGAGAAGCGATCAGGATGTTGTCAAGCAGTTTTTCGAAAGCATCCTTGCTTTTGAAGACTTTCTTGGCCCAAGCTTCGGTCGGATAAGCCACGACGCACCATTGCGATCCGTTTCCCATCATGTGCTTGCGATAGAATTCGACGGCCTTTTGGTTAGCAATCGAACTGATCTGGAGTTTGTCCGGGTCGATGTCTTTCAATAGTCCCGGGGTCGGTGCCGCGATCGAAATGACGGCCGCGGTTTTGTTGACGATGTAATGAAATTGTTCCACGACGTAATCGGGAACTTCTTTTAGAACTTCATCCGAAACATTCTCGTAATACAGTTTGTTGAGGAGATCGTCATTCCATCGGATGATGACGTTTCCGGCTTTCTTTTGGTAGGCTTCTTCCGCGAGCAGGCGGGTAAAATCTTTGCATTCTACCGGCGAATTGATCACCAAGAGCTGTCCTGGCTGAATGTTAACGCCGATCTCGACCGCCAAGCGGGCATATTTCTTTAACTTTTCAATATTCATGTTCTGTCTCCTTTGCTTTTTATGATATCATAATCCATTTTTTTATCAAGGGAAATAAAGTAAAAAAACAGTTACCTGCTTTCAGAGCGTTGACAAAGTCAGCGTTCATTTTTATCTGGTAATAAAATGGGACAAAAACACTAAATATTTGGCTTTTAAAGACATAAAATCGGAATTTCATGGACGTTTTGGGGTGATTGTGAAAAATAAACAAACCCCATCTTTGGAAATGGGGTTTGTCATCAGTCTGAAAGCAGTTTCCTGCTTTTTCTTTAATTGCGCTCTTTGATTCGAGCAGCTTTCGCGGACAGTGTGCGGATGTAATTGAGTTTCGCACGGCGAACCAAACCTTTTCGTAAAACTTCGATTTTGGCGATGTTCGGGGTATGAACCGGGAAGGTTCTTTCCACACCGATGCCATAGGAATTTTTACGCACGGTAAAGGTTTCACTTACTCCCCCACCGCGGCGTTTGATTACCAGTCCTTCGAACATTTGAATACGTTCGCGGTCTCCTTCTTTGATCCGGACATGCACTTTGACAGTGTCGCCGGGACGGAAATCGGGAAGGTCGTTCTTCATGTACTCTTTGGTAATGTCAGCAATCAGTTGTTGACTCATAGTTTTCACGCTCCTTCGGCCAGTGTTCATAACTCATCACCTATCTGATGGCAGCGGAACACCGTGATCAGCCGGAACACCGGGGTTTCCAGCCTGGTATATTATAACTTAACCAAGCGATAAAAGCAAGTAATTTCTGCTTTAATTCAACAAGCGTCGCATTCTCCGGTCTCGGGAACAAAGTCTTCCCCGGCCAAAGCCGCGTAACGGTCAAAACCGTTTTGGAAATAATGGATGTTGTCATATCCGTCCGCGGCCAGTTTCTCAGCCAGGTAAGCGGCATCGGTTCCGTCTTCATCCATGAAGATGATCAGGTAATGGTAATCTTTTCCGATCAGAATTTTTAAATTCTCGCAGATGGTATCCAATGGTTGGACGACATCTTCGCTGTTGACGGTGCGCATGCAAAAGAATCCGGGGATCCGTCCGGCGATGCAGTCCGGTTCGACCCGAAGGTCGTAGGCTTTCGTATGGCCGTCGCCGATGTTTTCGCAAATCTCATCGAAAGCCGCAATGTCGCCGTCTTCGTAGACATGGACCGCGGTCTGGTCGCAACCGATCAGGAAAAAGAACAAGAAGATGATCAGCCATTTTTTCATAAGGTTTCACCCCGTTTGATCTTTTCGAGAAACTTCTGGTCTTCGGCCGTCAGTTCAGCTTTTTCCAGAAGATCGGGCCGCCGTTTGTAAGTTCTTTCCAAAGCCATGAAACGCCGGAGCTTCCGAACTTTCTCGTGATCTCCCGATATCAAAACTTCCGGAACTTTTTGGCCTTCAAATACTTCCGGCCGGGTATATTGGGGATATTCCAAAAGCTGGCCGTCAAAACTTTCGATGTCGGTTGATTCTTCGTTCCCGAGCGCGCCCGGCAGCAGCCTAACCACGCTGTCGATGATGGCGAAAGCCGGGATCTCCCCGCCGCTTAAGACAAAGTCCCCGACCGAGATCGCTTCGTCGACGTAACTCTCGATGCGGTCGTCGATGCCTTCGTAATGACCGCAAAGGATGATCAGATGATCAAGTTTGGAAAATTCGACGGCGGTTTTTTGTTGATAAACCTTTCCGACCGGAGCGGTCAGGATTTTATGCGCATTTTCGTGACCCGGGATCGAGCGCAAACAATCGACGATCGCTTGCAGGCTTTGGATCATTCCGGCTCCGCCCCCGTACGAATAATCGTCGACCTGGCGGCTGTTTTTCTTGGAATAATCCCGAAAATTATGGACTCGGATTTCCACGATGCCTTTTTCGGATGCCCGTTTGATGATGGAACTGTTCAAAGCTGCAAACATTTCCGGAAATAAAGTCAGTACGTCAATGATCATAGCAATCCCTCGATCGGCGCGATGACGATGGTTTTTTCTTCAAAGCGCACGGCTTTGATGAATTCGTCAACAAAAGGGACCATTGCGGTTTTTCCGTCGGCTTTCCGGATGGTCAGGATCACGCCTTGGGGAACGTCGATCAAATCTTCAACGATCCCGATTGGTTCGCCCTGAACGGTTATCGCCTTCATTCCGATCAGATCATCGTAGTAGAATTCGTTTTCGGGAAGATCCCCGAGCGTATCCCGGTCAACGAAAACTAAACATCCGACGTATTTTTGAACCTCGTTGATGTCTTTGATTTTGTTAAAAGCGACGAGTTCGATGTTCTTGAATTCCCGATGGGAATCAATGATCATCGGCATCATGCGGTCTTGAAACTTCAAATAAAGCTGGTTGTTTTTTTGGAATCGTTCGCTTCGGAAGTCGGTATCGGGAAGGATTTTCACTTCCCCTTTGAGGCCGCGGGTTCCGACGATCTTTCCGATTTCAATGTATTTCATTTGTCCACCTTCATGGCCCGCCAGGAATTGAGCACCGCGATCAGCGATACTCCAACATCGGCGAAAAGGGCCTCATAGATCAGAAAATTAAGCAGGAATCCAAAGAACGCTCCCCCGATGAACGGTTCGGCCAGCGTCAAGCCCAGCACCGCGAACTTCACGCCCAGGGCCATGATTATGTTTTCCAAAACGATCTTGTGGGTTTTTCGGGCGATCTTGATGGCGGTCGGCAGTTTGGAGATGTCATCGGTCATCAGAACGATGTCGGCCACCTGAATGGCGGCGTCGGATCCCAATCCGCCCATGGCGATCCCGATGTCCGCTCCCGCCAAGACCGGAGCGTCGTTGATCCCGTCTCCAACAAACGCGATTTTTCGGCCGTCCTCAATTTTGGCTTGGATCTCGGCCAGTTTTTCGACTTTGTTGATCGGGGTCAGTTCGCTGTAATATTCGTCGATCCCGAGTTCAAGGCTGACTTCGGCGGCGATCGGCTGGGCGTCCCCCGTCAACATGACGATCTTTTTGATGCCCATGGCTTTAAGTTCTTGGATGGCCTCTTTGGCGTTGCTTTTGATCCGGTCTTTGATGATGATGCAGCCTTCGGCCTTGCCTTCGATGGCTACAAAAACTTTGGTTCCCGGATATTC
>CAYQUB010000044.1:4279-8631 GCA_964420625.1 uncultured Bacteroidales bacterium
ATAATCGCCGAACGCCAGCGTCTCGCTGACCGCGAATTTTCCTTTGGTCAGGGTGCCGGTCTTATCAAAAACGAACGTGTCAACATTGTTCAAGGCTTCCAGATAGTTGCTTCCTTTGATGAGGATCCCTTGGCGGCTCGCTCCGCCGATGCCTCCGAAAAAGCCGAGCGGAATGGAAATGACCAAAGCGCAAGGACAGGAAACGACCAGAAAGATCAAAGCCGTCATGATCGATTTCTTGAAGCCGTTATCCCAGGAAAGATCGTATGACGGCAAAACAAACGGAAGGATAATGGCCAAAATGAAAGCGATGATGACGACGATCGGGGTATAATAACGGGCGAATCGGGAAATGAAATTCTCGGCTTTCGCTTTTTTGCTGCTGGCGTTTTCCACCAGATTGAGGATCTTCGAAACCATCGAATCCTCGTATATTCTGGTGACTTTTATTTTCAGGCTTTCCCCGGCGTTGATCGATCCGGACAAAACGGTGTCGCCTTCAAAAACGTCTTTGGTCAGGCTTTCGCCGGTCAGAGCCGAAACATCCAGCGTGCTGGTTCCTTCAACGATGACGCCGTCCAGTGGAATGCGTTCCCCGTTGCGGACATACAAAATGTCCCCGACGACGGCTTCCATCGGATCGATCTCCGCGATCTCTTCATTGACGATGATGTTGGCGGTCTGAGGCATGATGTCGAGCAGCTCGGCGATGGATTTCCGGGAATAATTGATGGCTTGTTTTTGAAGCAGTTCGCCAAGTTTGTAAAAGATCATGACAAAAACCGCTTCGTCGTAGTAACCGACCCCCAAAGCGGTAACGGTCGCCAGCGACATGAGGAATTTTTCGTCGAAGATCCGTCCCGATTTGATGTTCTTGTAAGCTCCGTACAAAACGTCCCCGGCCAGCATCAGGTAACCGACGGTATAGGTAACATAAATGATGGCGGTGATGATGAGCGGATTGACGGTCGTCATTTCCTTCAGGAAAGTTTTGATGAGGAATCCGACCAAAAAAATGCTGCAGCCAATGAGAAAATAGGCGCGGCGGTTGCGGTCTTTCAAAAAATCATTTTCGAATTTCTGCGGTTTTCTCGTCTTTTCCACCACCGTAATGTCCGCATCGACGCTGGAAGCAATGCTTTGGACCCGCTCTTTCAAATGAGCGATCAGTTCGGTGTCGGCGGTCTCGATGATGAACCGGGTCGAAGTGAAATCGACGACGATGAATTCGTGGCTGAAAGTCCGTTTGGCGATCCTTTCGATCTTGGAAGCGCAGATCGCGCAGTCCAGGTTTTCCAAAATCAGGACTTTTCGGAACGTCGGTTTGATCTCCCGCTCCTTGACTTCCACCGCATCGTCAACTTTTCGGATGATGGCGATGATGGTATGAGTCTCTTTTTCCGCGTCGCTTCCGGCCGGGAAATCGACGGTCAGAAGATGGGTTTCTTTATTAAGCTTGAAAATGCCTTTATATTGGTTCGAAAGATCAAATTCGATTTTTCGAAGGGTGTTTTGGCTGTCCGCGTTATCCAAATAGAATTGTTTTCGAAAATTCTTCATCATGATCAGATGTGCGAAGCGTGATTCAAAACCTGAGCAAGAACTTCCCGAACATGGCGGTCGCTCAATTCGTAATACACTTCTTTTCCTTTTCTGGCATTTTTGACGAGATTATAAGTTTTCATGGTACTTAACTGATGGGAAATCGCCGATGGCGACATTTGCAATTCGGCAGCGATGACGCCGACCGATTTGGGTTTTTCCGAAAGCGCTTCAACGATCCGCAAGCGGGTTATGTCCCCCAGACACTTGAAGATCTGGACGCTTTTTTCGATTTGATCCATAATTCTTCCTCATTATCATTTGAACGTGTGTTCATACATTCACATATTATACGCCCCTCAAAAACATAAGTCAACCAAATGATGACACAAACAACAAAAAAAGTCAGCAACGCTGACTTTTCCAAACTTTTTTAGAATGAATCGACCGAAATTTCAATCTTCTTGCCGCCGCGGGCCGCACAGGCATAAGCGATGGTACGGATCGAATTGATGATTCGGCCTTTTTTTCCGATCAAGCGTCCGACGTCTTCCGGATTGACAAGAATCTGAATGGTAATGACATTGCCGTCATCCGGGAAGGTTTTGACCACCAGTTCCTCAGGAAAAGAAATCAGCGGACCGACTAAATCACTGAGAAATTTCTCAAAATTTATTTCTTTCACTGTTTCTCACCTACTTAGTCTTTGTTTGTTTGGTAAACTTGTCGATGATTCCTAGTTGGGTAAGCAATGATTTGACGGTATCGGTTGGTTGAGCGCCAAAGTTCAGCCATTTCAAAGCTTTTTCTTCGTCGATTTTCAGAACATCCTTCTCGATCGGATGATATGTTCCCAAGATTTCGATGAAACGTCCATCACGGGGATTACGGGAATCAGTGGCAACAACACGATAAAACGGTCTTTTGTTAGCGCCAAATCTTTGTAATCTGATTTTTACAGCCATTGTGTATTTACCTCCTTGTTGATTTATGAGCAATTATAACACAGAGCGTTTTGCCTGTCAAGTAGTTTTACTTAACAGTTTCTTTCAAACGATCGATTTCTTCGACCGAAAGCAAACGATATTCTCCGGTTTTTAAATTGGGGTCAAGTTCCAATTCCCCCATTGCCAGGCGTTTCAGATAAGTAACGTTCTTTCCGACCTTCAGGCACATTTTTTTGACTTGATGATATTTCCCCTCAGCAATGGTAACATTAGCTTCTTGGGGGGAGATGATCTTTAAAACCGCCGGTTGGGTCTTGAACCGGTTCTTGTGACCGTCATAGATGAACAGACCCTCTTGAAAAGCCAAGACATCAGCTTCCGAAAACGCCGCGTCCGTCTTCACATAATATTTCTTGGGGACCTCATGTCTCGGGCTGGTCAGTCCGTGCGCAAATTTCCCGTCGTTGGTAATGATCATCAGTCCTTCCGAGTCCAGATCCAACCGTCCGGCCATGAACAAGTCGTAGTTTTCGTATTCCTTGATCAGATCAATGACGGTGGGGTATTTCTGATCCTTGGTCGCGGAAAGATATCCCATCGGTTTGTTCAGCATCAGATACAGATAATTCTTGAAAACGATCGGTTGGTCATGGAAAAGGATCGCATCATGGTATTCGTCGACGGTCCAGTCGTTTTTCCTCATGATGGTTTGATTGACGGTGATCTGCCCTTGCTTGATGATGTCCCGGGCTTCGCTTCGCGTCTTTCCGAGGGCATGGGAAATGAATTTGTCCAACCTCATTTCTCGAAACCCTCTTTTTTCGGAAGCAGGGCTTTCATGGTTTCAAAAATCGAAACCCCGGATTTCTCCCGGACCATTTTGTCATATTTCTTTTCCAAGGCTTTGTTGTTGATGATGTTTCGGTATTCGCGGTATTTCTCCCGAAGCTGGTTTTTGGAGAGCTTGCGGTGTTTGGTTTGTTCGATCAAGCCAAAGAAAGCATATATCTTCACGATCTCTTCGGTCGTGAACATTTCAAAATCAATCTGATAATCATTCATTTTTTTCACACTGTTCCCATTTTATCATCTTTCCCGGATAATCCAAAGTATTTTTTGTTTCATGGGGTCATTCTATTTGCTTTTTGTCCGCCGTTATGTTAAAATTCTTCATAAAGAGGTATATATCATGTTGTTGTATTCTGACATAATCAAAGAGGGAGATCAACGGCTTCGCGAGAAGTGCGTCCCGGTTCCCCTTCCGCTTTCCGCGGAAGATCAGCAGACGCTGGAACTTTTGAACGAATATTTGGTCAACGGCTATGATGAGACCATGGTTGAGAAGTACGGTCTTCGTTCCGGAGTCGGCATCGCCGCTCCCCAGATCGGCGTTCTCAAACAAATGTTCGTGGTCATGGCTTTCGACGAAGAAGGAAATCTTCATCATTACGGATTCATCAATCCAAAGATCGTCTCCCATTCGGTGGAGACGGTTTACATGCCCGGCGGCGAAGGCTGTCTTTCCGTCGAAAGAAACGTTTCCGGTTTGGTGCACCGGCCGAAACGGGTCTCGGTCTCCGCGGACGTCTTTGATTTTCAGACCAACGCTCTGAGCCGGAAAATCCTGAAATTCCAAAACTACCTTTCGGTCATCGTTCAGCACGAATACGATCATCTGTCCGGGATCTTGTTTTTCGACCGCATCGACAAGTTCGATCCGTTCTTCGTTCCCGAAAACAGCCATCCGATCCAATTTAGTTTCGAAGAGGAAACCAAAGAAGAAAGCGCAGAAAAAGGCCTTTGAAAGGCCTCAGAGCGTTGACAAAGTCAACGCTCATTTTTATCTAGTATTAAAATGGGACA
>CAYQUB010000045.1:0-8622 GCA_964420625.1 uncultured Bacteroidales bacterium
GCCGCCGGCGACGTCATAAGTGACCACGGCCGGGAAATCTTTGACGGTCAGCTGATAGATCCCCTCCGGACCCAAGTCCGGATAAGCGATCAAAACCGATTGAATGACCGTCTTGCTGATCAAAGCGCCGGTTCCGCCGATGGCGGACAGATAAACGCCCTGACATTTGCGCATTTCATCTTTAAACTGCTCGCTGCGCTGGCCTTTGCCGATCATGATCTTCAGGCCTTCCTTCATCAGAACCGAAGAATAGGGGTCCATCCGGTAGCTGGAAGTCGGTCCGCAGGAGCCGATGACGTGGCCGGGTTTCGGAGGCGTTGGGCCCACATAGTAAACGACGGCGTTTTTGGGGTTGAAGGGCAGAGGAAGCTGGTTCTTCACCAGTTCGACCAAACGGGCATGGGCGGCATCCCGG
The DNA here is from genome assembly GCA_964420625.1 of uncultured Bacteroidales bacterium. Classification (GTDB taxonomy): domain Bacteria; phylum Bacillota_I; class Bacilli_A; order ML615J-28; family CAG-698; genus UBA2253. The sequence goes on from CAYQUB010000045.1 coordinate 416, forward strand.
GCGGTATAAATCGTTCCGGTAATGGCTACAACATCGCCGATGCGCAAGTTTTTTATTTCCTCATTGCTGATGGGGGTCGTCAGTTTAATCATGGCCTTCACCTATATGGTCCGGCTTTGGTGCCGGGCCGCGTGGCATTGAAGGTTGATGGCGACCGGGAGGCTGGCAATGTGGGTCGGATACCAGTTGATCTTGACCGCCAAAGCGGTCGTCCGGCCGCCGAATCCCATCGGTCCGATGCCGAGTTGGTTGATGTCATGAAGCAATTCGCTTTCCAATTCGCGAATGGTTTCATCTTCGGCTTCGTCATTCAGATCGCGCATCAGGGCTTCTTTGGCCATCAGCGCCGATTTTTCCAGATTCCCGCCCAGGCCGATGCCAACGATGATCGGCGGGCAGGGTTTGCCTCCGGCTTCCAAGACCGTATCGAGGACCAGTTTCTTGATCCCCGCCCGACCGTCGGCGGGAATGAGCATTTTGACCAGACTGACGTTTTCCGCGCCTCCGCCTTTCGGAGCGACGGTCAGTTTGACTTTATCGCCGGGGACGCTTTTCACGTGAATGACCGCCGGCGTATTGTCATTGGTGTTGACGCGTTTTAAGGGGTGTTTGACGACGGATTTTCGGAAATAGCCTTCGGCGTAGGCCTGTTTTACGCCCAGGTTAATGGCATCTTCCAAAAGACCGTCAAAGACGACCTGCGAGCCGAGTTCGACGAACACGACCGCCATGCCGGTATCCTGGCAAATCGGGACCCGGTCGCGTTTGGCGATCTGGTCATTTTCTTTGATTTGTTTAAGGACGCTGATGCCGAGCGGGCTTTCCTCGGTTTGAATGGCGTTATGGATTTTTTGGAAGACATCGGCTCCCAGATCGCAGTTTCCTTCGAGCAGAAGGTCGCGGACGGTGTCGGTAACAAGCTTTAGATTCAATTCTCTCATGCAATGCTCCTTGGTAATTTTATGGACTGATTTGATTTTATTATAGCACCAAACGAAAGAAAATGGGGAAAATTATTCATAAAATTTCGCTTGGGCTGGATTTCGGAGTTGTTCAGGTAATCATCCGCTTATTTCTAAAAAGGGAGCCCAAAAGAAAATTAAGCCGAAATTTCCGGTCTAGGGGGTTACTTTGGTAATTTCCGGAAATAATCTTGAAGAAAAGCACAAATTACGGTATAATGACGATTGAGGAAAAACAATATGATCAAAGACGCCATCGGCATTCTGGACATGGGCATGGAGAGTTTTAACATCCTCCCGATCCTGGCCAAAAAATTCAAACACGAACGCTTCGTTTATGCGAACGATCTTCCGAATCAGCCTTATGAAGGCAAAAACGAGCCGGAGGCCTTGGAACTGGTGAAAGCCAATGTTGAGAAGCTGCTGCGCGAAAACATCAAACTTCTGGTGGTTTCCAGCGATGTTATCATCGAACATTGTCTGGATTATCTTCAGACGCTTCCAATCCCGGTCATTGACTTGGTCAGTACCCTGATCGATTACGTCAATGTGAAATACGAGCAGAAGAACATCGTTCTTTTAGCCAAAAACACCATCTTGGAAGCCAATCTCTATCAAAAAAACTTCAAATACAACCATCTTTACAGCTGCCAAAGCGATGAACTGGAATCCATCATCCGCAACCGGATGACGAAGACCACCCAATCTTTCTACACGGCCAAAGAGATTTTGCTGCCCGCGATCAAAAAAGATGTGGATGTCATCGTTACCAGTACCCCGAACTTGATGCTCATGAAGATCGAAATGGGCGAGTATCTGAAAGGCAGCGAGATCACCAACATCGGCGAGATCATCGCGGACAAGCTTTCGGAAGCCGAGATCAAGTTCAACGATAAAGGCCGGGGAAAGATCCAAGTTCTGACCGAAACTGACCAAAAGGCCTTCCGGACCTACCTTTACGGGGAGAAATTCCTTTACCGGATCAAAAAACCGGTCAAGCCGGAGCTTTTGCCAACGGACACCCAACCATGACCGAGAGTAAGCGATTCGGGGAACTGGTCCTCAAAAGCCGTTATTTGGTTTTTTTCGGGGGCGCGGGCGTTTCCGTGGCTTCGGACATCCCGGATTTTCGGGGAAAAACCGGATTATCCCAAAATTTAAGCGGACGATCGCTCGAAGAATTACTGTCGGCTTCGTTTATGAAGACCCATCCGGAGGAATTCTTTGCGTTTTATAAAGCGAAGATGGTCCACCAAGGCGCCTTGCCCAATGCCACGCACTTGGTCCTGGCAGAGTTGGAAAAACGGGGGATCCTCAAAGCCGTCATCACCCAAAACATCGACCATCTGCACCAAAAGGCCGGAAGCAAACAGGTTCTGGAACTGCATGGAAGCGTCTATCGCAATTACTGTTCCCAATGCCATAAGCCATATTCCTTGGAAGCGGTCATGGCCAAAACTTTGGTTCCGAAATGCGACTGCGGCGGGATCATCCGTCCCGATGTCGTTTTTTATGAAGAAGAACTGGATCAAACCCTTTTGGACCAAGCCATCCGCCACATTCGCCGGGCCGATGTTCTGATCGTGGGGGGGACTTCGCTTTTGGTGTATCCGGCGGCCGGGCTGATCCAATATTTCCAAGGCGATCATTTGATCATCGTCAACCAACAGCCGACCCCATACGATGCTTACGCGGATCTGCTCATCCGGGGCGATCTGCGAGAAGTTTTTGAAGAGTTGGGAAAACAATTATCGGAAGCTTAGCTTCTGATTTTTTTACAAACCGAAAAATTAAGGGATTTTCAGGTAATTTTTTTTGCGACCGAGAAATTTATTTTTCCGGAGCGAAATATTTATTTTTCCGAAGCAAAAAAGAATTTTTCGCTTGAGATACCGCACGGATTGTATTATAATGAATACTTATCAAAGAAGTAAAAGAGGATGACATGCAAGCGACCCGTTCCAAACAAAAACTAATCCTGGAAAGCAAGAATCTCTATAAAAGCATTTTGATATTGGCGCTGCCAATATTTTTAAGCAATTTCATGAAAGCCATGAACGATTTCATTGACATGTATTTCGTGAGCAACTTTTTGGATGATGCTTCGGTCGGAGCCGGGATCGCCGCCATTTCCGTGACCGGGCCGATCTTTTCCATTTCCCAGGCGTTGGCCGGGGGCATGATGATCGCGGGAGCGGCCATGATGGCGCAGTTTTTAGGCGCCAAACGGAAAGACCGGGCCGCCAAAGTAGCGGGACAACTGCTCAGACTGTGCATTTTCGCCGGTCTGCTGATGAATGCTTTGTTATTCATGCTGGCGCCCAATATTGTCAGATGGATGGGGGCAACCGCTCTTCAAGCGGAACTGATGGTCGATTATGTCCGGATCCGTTCTTTTGAGATGATCCCGCTGTTTGCGTTTTACGCTTTTCAGGCCAGCCGCACGGCTAGCGGGGATACGGTCAGTCCGTTTCTTCTGAACATCACCATGATCGCCATCAACATTGGCCTGACTTGGGTCTTCATCGGACCGCTTGGATGGGGAGTGGTCGGGGCCGGTTTGGGAACAATGCTCGCCAATCTGATCATCATGCCGATCTTCATCATCATGATGTTCAAAGGCCGGGATCATCACGTCATCATCAAAATGTCCGATGTCACCAAGGACAACCAGGAGATTCGCCGCATATTTAAGCTGGCTTGGCCGGTTTCGGTCAGCCAGGCGCTTACGTCCCTGGGCTTTTTGTTCGTAAACGCCTTCATCCTTTCCTACGGGGAAGCCACGGTTGACGCCTTTTCGGTCGGCAACCGGATCAATTCTCTGGCGCTGATGCCTTCCATGGGCATCGGCGGGATCACCGCGACCTTTGTTGGCCAAAACATCGGGGCCGGAAATGAAAAACGGGCTCGGGAATCGGTCAAAGCCGCCATCATTTTGGCCGTGACGGTCAGCGTGATCGGCGGAGCCTGTCTGTTGCCGTTTAGGTGGGAACTCGGGAGCATCTTCTTGAAACGAGTTCCGGAAGCGTTAAGCTTGAGCGTCGAATACATGTTCTTTCTGATGACGAATTTGTCGATCATGGGCATCTTCCAGGTCTTCATGGGATCATATCAGGGCAGCGGGGAAACCAAGTACAGTTTGATCATCGCCACGCTGCGGTTGTGGCTGTTTCGGATCCCGCTCATTCTGATTTTCAAAAACGTTCTGATGCTGCCGCCGTCCAGCCTTTGGTATGCGATGGTCATCAGTAATTTCGGAGCTTTGTACATCGGCGTCGCTCTGTACTCGCGCTGCAAATTCCAGCCGAAAGTCCGTTTGGAAAGCGTGACCGCCGATGCAACATAAAACCATCAAATCCGCTTATGATTTTGGGATCATTGCTTGGGATACTTACGCCGCGGCCCATCCGGGTCCGGGACCCAAATGGGTAAAAAGCGTCCTGGCCTTCGTCTTTCCTTACACCAACCAGACTTTAAAAGGGGATTTCCTGCCCGCGAAATTGTTCTACGGCCGGGATTACCATTTGGTCGTCACCGAAAAACTTAATGAAATCGCCAAAGCTTCCGGGCTGGTAAACTTCCAAGCCGCGGTTGACGTCGATTTTCTCGATGAAAAACTCTGCGCTTATCTGGCCGGCCTCGGAACTTACGGAGACAATAATCTGCTCATCAACGTGAAATTCGGAACCTTCTTCGCCATCGGGATCATCATGACCGATGAGACCTTTGATGAATACGATGCGCCGATTCCGGAATTATGCGATCACTGCGGAAAGTGTCAAGCCGCCTGTCCGACCAAAGCTTTGGATGGCGGGTTTCAGAAACTCAAATGTCTGTCCTATCTGTCCCAGTATTCATCGGTAAACTATCCGCTTTATGACCAAATGAAGGTCACTTATTACGGCTGCGACCTCTGTCAGGACGCTTGTCCTTTCAATGATCATCCTGATTACGGGATGGCGGCACTGGCCAATGACTTCCAATCGATCCTGACTTTGGATGATCTGAAACGGCTGGAACCGAACCGGTACCGAAAGCACTTCATTGAGAAGAGTTTTCATTGGATCGGTTATTGGCGGATGCTGAGAAACCTGGCCGTCATGACGACCAATTCCGGAAACATGACCGAAGCCGAACTGGAAAGCCTTCAGAAAATGCATCATGAAGGTTGGTTTGACGGTCATCTGGAATATTTGCGAGGAAAAATTCATGGGAAGCATTAATTTGGTATTATATGAACCGGAAATTCCCCAAAATACCGGGAACATCATGCGGACCTGCCTTGCCACCAACACGGTTTTGCATCTGATCCAGCCGCTGGGGTTTCGTCTTACTGACAAATACCTCAAGCGTTCGGGGGTCAATTACATCGATAAAGTCAATTATCTGGTTTATAACAACCTGAATGAATTCTATGAAAAGAATCCGGGAATCCATTATTACCTGACCCGTTACGGAAAGAAGAACCTTTACGACGTTCATGCTGAAGATCCCTCCAAAGATTATTATTTCATTCTCGGCCGGGAATCGACCGGGATCCCTTATGACATCCTAAAAAGCCATTTTGAGCAGTGCATCCGGCTGCCGATGGCCCCGGAAGTCCGGGCTCTCAATGTCAGCAACGTGGCCGCGGTCATCGTTTATGAAGCCCTGCGTCAACAGGGCTTTCCGAACCTGTCGCTTACTGAGCCCGAAGCCATGAAAGGTCCCGATTTCATCCTCAACCAAAAATAAAAATGAATCTTGAAAAAGATTCATTTTTTATAAGGCGTTTTCGATTTGGCGTTTCAGTTCTTCAAAATCGATGAAGCGGGATTGGCGGTGGATCTCCCTGCCATCTTTGAACAAGATGACGGTCGGGGCGGAAAACACCAGCATCCGGCCGCGGATCTTTGGCTGAAGATCGGCCCACACCGCATATCCGGAAACACCCGGGAGGTCATGCAATAAGGCTTCTATCCTTGGCGCGACGGCCGCGCAGACCGAACAGGATTGGGTTTTAAACAAAAACAAACTGATCGGGTTTTCGGCCGCGGTTTGAAATTCTTCAAAAGTTAGGATGGTTTTCATATTAATTCCTCGGCTTAATTATAAGCCAATTTGGTAGCATTCACAAGTCCGGTGCTTTTAATCATTGCGATTAAAGCGGGTTTTTGGTATAATTAGACAAACGGAGGGATGCACATGGATATCATTTGGGCTTATGTCATCAGTTTCATCGGTCAGTGGGCGGTCATCGCTTCCTGTTACCGGGTGGACAAATACGTTCCCAAGGAAAAGTATTTCGCCCGAAGCGGAGTTTATGAACGAACCAAGCCGTTTTTTGTGTTCACCAAGAAAGCCGGGCGCAATGATTTCATTACCTTGACCATTTTGTTTCAAACGCTCGCTTACTTTTTCATTTTGGGATCAACCGTGCTGTTTGTGATCGCCCTGATCCTCAAGCATCCCGGGCTGGTTCGGGCCTCGACCATCGTTTCTTACATCCTGATGGGATGGGCGGCGGCCGAGAATCTTTTCGAAGTCATTGTTTTGGAGACTTTGGACATTCGGAAAGAACATTTGGATTAAGGCCCCAAGTGACCATTTGCCCGGCCTTTGTCATTAAATAAGTAAAAAGGATGCGTCTTTTTAAACAAATCAAACAAACCAGTGTTATAATATGCACAAAATGAGGACAATATGAGACAATATCTGGATTTTTTACAACATATTCTTGATGTTGGCGAAGCCAAGGAGGACCGGACCCATACCGGGACGATCTCCACCTTCGGCTATCAGATGCGTTTTGATCTGAAAGCCGGGTTTCCTTTGCTCACCACCAAAAAAGTCTACCTGAAAGCCGTGATCTATGAACTGCTTTGGTTCATCAGCGGCGATACCAACATCAAGTATCTGGTCGACCGCGATGTTCGGATCTGGAACGAATGGCCGTACCAAAAATATGCGAAGTCGGGGGAGTTTCTTGGCGATACCCAGGTCGAATTTGTATCTAAGATCAAAAACGATGCGGAGTTTGCGAAGAAATGGGGCGACCTCGGACCGGTCTATGGCCATCAGTGGCGAAACTTTGCTTCGGAAGACGGCCATGTTGATCAGCTGGCCGACGTCATCGAGCAGATCAAGACCAACCCGAATTCGCGGCGCCTGATCATCAGCAGCTGGCAGGCCGCCGATGTTGATAAAATGGCCCTGCCGCCCTGCCACTTATTATTTCAGTTCTATGTCAACAACGGGAAACTTTCCTGCGGGTTATATCAAAGAAGCGGAGATGCCTTCTTGGGCGTGCCCTTCAACATTGCTTCCTATGCCCTGCTGACGATGATGATCGCGAAAGTCTGCGATTTGGAACCGGGCGAGTTCGTTCATACCATCGGCGATGCGCACATTTATTCCGATCATATGGACCAAGTCAAACTGCAATTGTCCCGGATCCCGCGCGAACTTCCGAAAATGATCATCAAACGGGATGTCAAGTCCATCGATGACTTCCGTTTTGAAGATTTTGAACTTGAAAACTACAACCCTTATCCCGCGATCAAAGCGAAGGTGGCCGTATGATTTCCATCATTGTGGCTTTGGGCCAAAACAATCTCATCGGCAACAACAACGAGTTGCCTTGGAATTACCCGGAAGATCTGCATTATTTCAAAGAGACCACGACCGGCCATAAGGTCGTCATGGGCCGAAATACGTTTGAAAGCATCCTGAACCGGCTGCATAAACCGCTTCCCAACCGGGAAAACTACGTGGTGACCAAGAATCCGCTTTGGCATTATCCGGGCGTGACGGTCATCCGCGATTTGGAGAAATTCTTAAAACAGCCTCAATCCGACGAGATCTTCGTCATCGGCGGCCGGTCGATCTTTGAAACCGCTTTGCCATATACAAATCGTTTGTACATCACGCACATTCGCAAAGCCTATCCCGGGAATGTCTTTTTCCCGGAATTGGATCTTTCCCAGTTTTCTTTGATCAGACAAAATGACCAAAACGAAATATCTTTTTGCGTTTATGAAAGGACGAAACCATGATCATCTTCATTCTCTCGGTGATGGCGGCCATCGGCACCGGACTGTACGTCTTTTTTGAACAAGTCCCGACCACCGGGATCATCTGGTGGAGCCTGCCGGTCATTTATCCTTTGATGTTCATGGGCGCCTTCGTGGCCTTCTATCTGATCCTGGGCATCATCAGTCTGTTTCTCGATCCCAAGAAGATCCAGCTTGACCCGCCCCGGTTTTT
>CAYQUB010000046.1:0-8513 GCA_964420625.1 uncultured Bacteroidales bacterium
GGATCGACCAACGAGGTCAATCTGCTCATCGAAAAAGACAACCGATTAACGGGATTGCTGCTTTTTTGGAACAACAACAATCTCTTTCATGACACTCTGAACGAGTATCGGGAATTCTATTTGCTTAACCAAAAGAACAATTTCAAGGTGATCGTCATTTGGTCCATGGAATTGTTGCAATCGGTCGACGAAGTGGTAAAACGCATCGTTGAGGAGGTCGGAAATGAATAGACGCGGCGACAAGAAAAAATTCAAAGATCTCGTCCGTTGCATCAAACAGGACCCGCACCGTTACTTTTACATCAAGAGTACGCTCGCGAAACTTAAGCAGGACGATTTTGACATCAACAACCAGGGCTACGGGGGCCGGACGCTTTTACATTTAGCCTTGAGACTGAACAATCTTCGGCTGATGAATTTGTTTCTCAGTTTCGGGGTCAACCCCGATCTGGCTGATGAACAGGGGGAGGCGCCCATCCATTACGCCGTCATCGAAAACAAACTCCGGTTTGTGAAATGCTTGGCCGCCCATGGCTGCGACCTTAATCTGGCCGCCGAACAGGAACAGGCGCCGCTCCATCTGGCGGTCATCAACGGTCATCTTGAGATTGCGAAATGCTTGATCGAACACGGAGCAGACATCATGCTTCTGGATGAAAATCACAATTATCCGATCGATTATGCCATCGACGAAAACGATGAAAAGATGATTCGGTTTCTTTTGACCAAGCAGGAAATCGATGATGAAAGAAAAAACAAAATAAACATGATTTTAAACAAAGCAGGTGAGGAATATGCTAACATTTGATGAATTGATGAATATGCTCGAAGAATACACGTACGGGTTTTCGGTCTGGGGATTCTTCCGATTGGGATTTGACATCCTGCTGATCGCCGGGGTATTCATTTTCCTATACAAAGTCCTGAAAATGAAGATCCATGTGTTGCGTCTGCTCCTTTTCTTGGCCGCCTTGGGCGTGATTTACGCCATCGCCGCGCTGTTCAAGTTTGATGTTTTCTTGAAAGTTTTCAATTATCTGATCTTCTGGGTGCCGGGGCTGTTCATCATTGTTTATGCTCAGGAAATAAAATATTCAGTTGGCAACATTTTCTCCGCCGCCAAAGTGAACACCGTTTATTCCTCCAAGCAGGAGAAGAAAGGAATCATCACCATTTTGTGCAATACTGCCGATTTCCTCTCGCAGCGCAAGATTGGAGCTTTGATCACCATTGAACGGGAAGACAGCCTGAACAATTACATCGAAAAGGCCATTGACATCAAATCCTCCATCACTCAGGAATTGTTGACGACCATCTTCACGCCCGGAACGGCTTGTCATGACGGAGCGGTCATCATTCGCAAGAACCGCATAATGTGCGCCGGGGCTTACTATCCTTCCACGGATAAGTACAACGTTCCGAAATTTTTGGGGACCCGCCATCGGGCCGCCATCGGCATCAGCGAGCGGACCGATTCGCTGACCGTGGTCGTATCCGAAGAAACCGGAAACATTTCCGTGGCTTTGGACGGGGTCATCAATTTGCAACTGACCCTGGACCGCTTGGAAGAAATGCTTGACCACTACCTCGTCAGTAAATAAAAAACCTGGCCCGAACCCGGGATTTGAGGAATCGAATCCCCGCCCGGGCCCTTTTTCATTTTGGATTTTTATTGCTTGCTTTGATTTTTTTATGATATAATATATCAAAGGAAGTTAAAGTATGCGAATTGCGTTAATTGCCCATGACAAGAAGAAACCGGACATCATTGAGTTTGCCATTCAAAACGAAGTTTACCTGGCCAAACACAGCTTGTTTGCGACCGGGACGACCGGGAAAATGATCATGGAAAAAACCCGTCTGAAGATCCATTGTTTCAAATCCGGACCTTTGGGGGGCGATCAGGAGATCGGAGCCCGCGTTGCCAACGGCGAGATTGACATGGTGTTTTTCTTTCGGGATCCATTGACCCCGCAACCCCACGAACCGGACATTTCGGCCCTGCTTCGTCTGTGCGACGTTTATGAAATTCCTTTGGCGACTAATCGCAAAACCGCTTCTATGATGATAAGATCGGAGGGATCCTTGTGTTAACTGACATCGTAACGTTTATTTCTGAAAACCGACTGACTTTGCTCATACCGGTGCTTTTGCTCAACATGGTTTTCTTGTTTGGAGCCGGAGTAAAAAAACAATCGATCCCATGGTTGGGATTGGTTTTCTCGGTGCTGTCTTTGGCGGGATTCCTGCTTGATGCTTTGGTGGCATCGATTCGGGCTCAGGTTTTTTTCGCGCTCCCGTTCGTGTTCTTCGCCGCGGCGTTGATTCTGGTATCCTTGATCGTGAACATGGTTCAGTACCTCGTTCTTTCCGGGCGTTTCAGCCAAAGGATCAAATTAATCGAAGCCGTGCCTTCAAACATTGAAAGCAACATTTACGCTTACCTGAACAAACAATCCAAAGTCATTCTGTTCACCGAACAGTTTTATGATATTTTTGACGATTTGGTCACCAAAAAGAAAAACTGGTTTGAAGGGATCACCAAGCTGGCTTGCAACAACCAGGGAATGACCAAAAAAGAGTTTTGGGAATTTCTGAAAACCGAAGAGGAAATGAAATTCACGCTGGATCTGCTTTTGGTCAACAATCAAACCATGAAGCTGGATCTTTCCAAACAAAAAGCCATGGTTGGCGATAAACTCGCCGGCTTCATTCTCATCAATCAAAAGTTGACTTTATCGGAAGTATTCCGCGAGGGCGTCGTGGCTGATTATAAAAAGAGGCTGTATGCTTATTTCAATCTTTTGGATGAATCGCTGGCTTATTTCGATTCCGACAAGAAACGCTATGTGCTGACCAAGACTATGGCCCGGCTTCTGAACGCCAAAGAAACGGAAATCACGACCGCAGCTTTTGAAAAGATGATCGTCCCCGAAGACCTGAAAGCTTTGGAAAAAAGACAGACAACCGATCAGGTTAGCCAGATCCATTACCGGATGATCACCATCAACGGCCAGGAATGGTTTGAAGAGAATTCGCAAACCATTGAAGGACGCTTGTTCATGGCGATCCATCGTCATGATTTTACGAAAGTCAAGATGAACTTTAAAGGCTATCCGGAACTGCTGAGCGATTGCAACGGCTATCTGGACAAAAACCTTGATTTCGGGTTGGCGTTCGTTTCCATCAATGACCTTCCGAAGATCAACGATGTTTTGGGAAGCGATGGCAGCGATCTCGTCGTCATCAAGTACTTCACGAAATTGAATGAATCAAGCCTGAACGGGAAGATCAAAGTCTACCGGATCAGCAAAATGGAATACGGGATCATCATTGACCGCCTGGACAACTATGATCTCATTCTTCGCGATTTGAAGAACAACGTCTCCGAATTGTTGGGACTGGACATTTATTTCAACGAAAAGAAATTCGAACTGAAGAACTCGGTCGGGATCGTGTCTTCCAAGAATGTTTCCGAACGAACTCCCGAAGCCTTGGTCAAGGCCGGATTTGATGCCTTGTTCTATGCGACCGACGAAAAGTATCCGAAACGCTATAGCATTTATTATGCGAAGAAACCGGCAACATCCGAACCGAAACCGGAAGACGTCAAGATTGATCTCAGCGATTCCTTCTTGGATTCGATCTTAAAAAAATAATGTTTAAAACAACAGGCCGATGAAAGTTGGCCTGGTTTTAAAAAGGAGAGTTTATGTTTGATGCCATACTGCTGATCGCGGGGAAAGGGGAAAGAACCCGCCTTCCTTATAACAAAGTTTTTTACAAAATCGACGGAAAACCGGTGTTCTTAAGACCGCTTAAGAAATTCTTGGAACTGGACGAATGTGAAAGAGTCGTGATCGTAGCCGCTCAAGACGAGATGGATGGGGCCAAAGAAGCAGTCAGTTTTCTTCATTCCCCGAAAATCATCTTGGTTTCGGGTGGGGAAAGACGTCAGGACAGCGTGGAAAACGGCATGAGGATGTGCGTCAACGACGTCGTGCTCATCCATGACGGGGCCCGGGTCATGATCGAAAAATCTTACATCATGGCGGTTTCGGAAACCATGAAAGCTTTCCATTCGGCGGCTTTGGCGGTCCGGGTAACGGATACCATCCGCGAAATGAAAGACGGAAAAATGCGAATGCTTGACCGGGACGGCCTTTATGCCATGCAAACTCCGCAGGGAGTCCGCCGGAACGAATACCTTCGGGCGGCGGCTTTGGCCCAAAATGACAATTATTTCGGGACCGATGACGTAGAACTGATTGAAAAGTACTTGAGCATCCCGCCGGTGCTCGTGGAAGGCAGTTACGATAATTTCAAAGTGACCAACATTCAGGACATCCGGCGCCTGGAAGCGGTCATGGAAGGAGAATGACATGAGCATCCGAATCGGACATTCGCATGATACCCATCGTTTCGGACCGGACCGGAAATTGATCCTTGGGGGAGTGGAGATCCCCTACACGCAGGGTTTGATCGGCCATTCCGACGCGGACTGCGTTTATCACGTGGTCAGCGAAGCCATCATCGGGGCTTTGGGACTGGGGGATCTTGGGGTTCATTTCCCGGACAACGATCCGAAATACCTAAACATTGCTTCATCATATTTCGTTACCGAAGCCCGAAAAATGATGGAAGGCCAAAACTACCATTTGGGGAATCTGGATCTGATCATCTTTTTGGAAAATCCGATCCTAAAAAATTACAAAAATACCATGCGCGACAACATCGCCAGCCTTTTGGGAGTGCGTCCCAATCAAGTAAACGTCAAGGCCACCCGCGGCGAAGGCTTGGGTTTCATCGGCCGGGGGGAAGGCGTTTCGGCGGAATGCGTCGTCTTATTGGAAAAGAACCCAGAATTCCGAAAACTATAAGTTCCATAAAATGGAACTTTTTCATTTGGGCGGCTAAACAAATGGCTAAGCAATCGCAAAAAATAAAAACGGTTGAAAATCCTCTGTTTTATTGGTACAATTTCTTTGGAAGGTAATGGGATGAAAAAAATTTTTCTTTGTTTGCTCGGATTAAGCACAGTAGCTTTTGTTGTAGCAACCTATTTTGCAATTGAGAATGAGGCCCTGTTCTTCTTGATCCCTTTGCTACTATTGATCATTGGCATCGTTTTGGCAGTTGGCAAAAAGCAGTCTTTAAAATATTACTTTGTTGTTTCTTCGATTCTTTTGCTGACCCTGTTTATTTTCATATTTCTAGTATGGAAAAAGAGCGATTTGGAACCCTTGATTCTTTCCTTTTCATTAGCGACTTTGGCGCACATAATATTATCCTTTTTGGCGATCAGGTTCTCTTCTGAAAACGACAGCAAAATCAAGAAGATCCTTTATTTTGGAATATCCATAGTTTTCTTGGCAATCCCTTTTATCCAAATAATCACAAGCAGCGAGTATGATCCTTTTTGGCCAAGCTTTTTGGTCGGGGGCTTGGTTCTGGCCGAAGGATTGGTAATGGCCATTAATAAAAACCAGAAGAAGTATTTGGTGATGCATCTGCTTTCAACGGGTTATTTATTCTTAATATATTTATTTTTGGTTCGATTGCTTTTGATTATGCAATAAGAACCAGATTTGGCACTTATGACCGATGTCTTTTTGGAAAAACGGCCTCGTTGTTTTCAACCGGCCCTCTTTTGATTTCCTTAAGCATCGGCTTTTTTTCTTATAATTGGCAGTGATGTTTTCATTGCGTTTCGGCTTCCAAAACTCAATTTAACGGCCTCGTTGTTTTCAACCGACCCTCTTTTGATTTCCTTAAGCATCGGCTTTTTTTCTTATAATTGGCAGTGATGTTTTCATTGCGTTTCGGCTTCCAAAACTCAATTTTTATGGTATAATATTAAAAAAGAACTACCAATGCGAGGAATGCCATATGAACAATAAAAACATCAAAAACCAAGAAATCGAAACCAAAGTCAAAACCATCATTAACAAAATCCGACCTTATCTTCAGAGAGACGGCGGCGACGTGGAATTTTTGCGGATCGATGACGGAATCGTCTATGTGAAGATGATCGGCGCCTGCATCGGCTGTTCCAGCATCGACCAAACTTTGAAAGACGGAATCGAAGCCATTCTTTTGGAAGAGGTCCCGGGAATTTTTGGCGTCGAAAATGTCACCGAATGACCGAGAACCCCTTAAAAAATTCAAAAAAATCTATGTTGAGATAACCAACGTTTGCAATCTTGCTTGCAATTTCTGTTTGCCGATGAAACGGGAACCGAGGTTCATGAGCGCTTTGGAATTCCAAACGGTGCTTAAAAAAATCAAACCGCACACGGATTATGTTTATCTGCATTTGAAAGGCGAACCCCTGCTTCATCCGGAACTGGAAAGCATTCTTTGGGAAGCCGAACAAGCAAAAATGCAAGTCAACCTTACCACCAACGGGATCCTGCTTGGGGAAAAAACCGGCTTATTGCTTAACTCACCTTGTCTTCGTCAAGTCAACATTTCGCTTCATGCTCTGGGAGAACTTCCCGATGACCGCCGGCCAAATTATCTAAACGCGGTCGCCGATCTGATTAAAGAAGTAACAAAAAGCCGTAAGTTTTATGTATCCTTGCGCTTTTGGTTAGGAAATAATCCTTTAAAAAGTTTCACCATTTCTTACTTGGAACAAGCCCTTGGGATCGAAATTCCGGATGAAAACACCGAAATACTTCCCAACATATTTCTTTCGCTCGACGAGATCTTTGTCTGGCCGGAGGAGGAAACCCGCACCAGGCCTTTCCGCGGATGCCATGGGATAAAAGATCATTTGGGAATTTTGGCGGACGGAACGGTGGTCCCCTGCTGCCTGGACGGGAACGGAAAGATTCCGCTGGGCAACATTTTCCAGAATTCTTTGGAAGAGATTCTGGCTACTCCCCGTTATCGGGAACTTCAAAGATCTTTTGTCACCCGAAAAAACCCGGAAGTTCTATGTCAACATTGTTCTTACAAAGACCGGTTCACCATCTGATCCGGTCTTTTTTTATTAAATATTCCCACCCGTTTCCATAAACTCAAAAAAATTTTGAATTTATGGAGAGTTGCTTCCACAAACTCAAAAAGCGTGATATAATAGATTTGGGAAAAAGGAGGAACAAAATGCTTATTAAGAGAGAAATGTATCTTTCTCGAATGAGAAATTATTACGATTCTGAATTGATTAAAATTATTACCGGAATTCGTCGATCCGGAAAATCAATAATTCTTAAACAAATCATTGATGAATTAAAGAGTACCGGAGTTGATGAGGACCACATCATTTATCTGAATTTTGAAGACTTTGATTTTGAATATATCAATACTGCTTCTCAATTAAACGAATATGTGAAAATAAAAATAACGGATGGCAAAAAATATTATATGTTTTTTGATGAGATTCAGCACGTTTCCTCCTTTGAAAAAGCCATTGCTTCTTTCAAAGCCACCAAGAACTGTTCCATTTTTGTTACAGGAAGCAATTCTCAACTGCTTTCGGGTGAAATGGCAACCCTGTTGGTTGGCCGAACCATCGAATTTAAAGTATTCCCATTCACTTTTCAAGAAATGTGCGATTATTTAAATACTATCGGAAAAAAAGCGGATGATTCCTTGATCTTTGATTATATAAAATGGGGAGGATTTCCCCAGCGTTTCGAATTTTCAAATGAGCACGAGATTAAGAACTACCTTGACAGTGTATTCCAGGGAATTGTTTCGAAAGACATTTTAAAAATCAACTCCAACATTGAGTCCAATAAATTTAGGACGATTTGTTCTTATGTCATGGCGAACGCCGGGAAAGAGTTTTCCGCGAAAAATATTGTGAATTTCTACAATTCCGTAAACAACAATAATAAAAAAGCCATTGATCCAAAAACGATTTACTCATATTTGGATAAAATGGAAAAAGCATTTTTCATTTCTCGGGTGAAAAGGTTTAACATTTCTGGGAAAGAAGTTTTGAAAACGATCGAAAAACAATATGCAGTTGATACGGGGCTTAGAACCATCAACACCAATTTGATGAATTTTGAAGATACCTTTTTTCTTGAGAACATCATCTACAATGAACTAATTATCCGCGGATATGAAGTATACACCGGAAAGACTTATAAAGGAGAAGTAGATTTTGTTGCCCAGAAAGACCTAAAGAAATATTTCATTCAAGTTTCCTATTATTTGATAAACCAAGAAACAATCGAGAGGGAATTTCAAGCCTTCGATCCGATAAAGGATGCTTCCCCCAAAATAGTTCTCTCATTGGACAAAATAGACATGTCACACGATGGCATTATCCATCTAAACATTGTAGATTTTCTCTTGGGGAGAAAGAATTTTCCAATGTCTTGATTGGTTTTTGATAAGCCTTTTTTAAGCCAACCTCCTTTTTTCACATTCTCCGATTATTATCCTTAACAATTTTTGCCGGTTATGGTATAATTCAATCAGAGTAAAATTTGAGGTGAACAATGATTAAAAAAGGAGACATCGTTTACGGGAAAATAACCAATATTCTCGGCTAT
>CAYQUB010000047.1:0-8392 GCA_964420625.1 uncultured Bacteroidales bacterium
ACAAATTCAAAACGGTCGCCATCGAGATCGTTTTTTTAGGTGAGTTCACCAAAGAGAATGCCACCAAAAGGTCGCTTTTGTCTCGGGTCATGATGGCTTCAACCGCCAAATACCCCGCCAAAAAGGCTTTGACCAATCGATTATTCGAACTCTATGATGCCTCGGTCTCTTTTTATTCCCATCCGTCTTTTCGGACCAATGTGTCCATCTTCACGATGGAAATGGTCAATGAGAAATATCTTCCCGATCATGCCGCTCTGACCGATGAAGCGGTCGATTTCTTAAAAGAAGTTCTTTTCCATCCCAACGCCGAAAACGGGACTTGGAACGAAAAAGATTTTAACGAACAAAAACGGCTCCTTCGGGAAAGCATTGCGAACATTTACAATCATAAAGGCCGTTATGCGGCCATGAAGATGATCGAAACCATGTGCGAAAACGAAATAACCCGCGTGAATCCGCAGGGCTGTTTGGAAGATCTGGAGCCGATTACTCCCCAAGACCTCTATTTGACTTATCTTGATTTGATCAAGCGGGAGAATGTCAGCATCTATGTGGTTGGGGATTTCGAAGAAGAGGCGATGATCAAAAGCCTTTCCCGGTTCGGAAATTTTCCAAACAATCCCAAACCGGAATTTTCGGTTCAAGTCCAGGACATCATTCCGGGAGCCGTCAAAGAGAAGCACGAGATCCAAACCATCAATCAATCCAAACTGGTGATGGGTTTTCGGTCGCGGATCAACAACTTTCATCCTTTGCACATTCCTTCTTTGGTTTTCAACATGATGTTTGGGGGGACTTTCTCTTCCGACCTCGTTCAAGTGGTCCGGGAACAAAATTCGCTTTGTTATTCGATTTACTCCAATTTGGCTCCCGAAAACAAAATCATGACCATCAGCGCCGGAATTGACGGCCAAAACTATCAAAAAGTCAAAAGTTTGATCATGGAACAGCTTAAACGTTATCAGAATGGCGATTTGGATATGAAAAATTTCTCCATTTCCAAAGACCTGTTACTTAGTTATTTTAACGAAACCGAAGACAGCCAGGAAAGCTTGCTGGACCATGCCATTCGCAATTATGTTCTGAACCGCGATCTGACCGTAGCGGAGGTCATAAGAAAGATCTCGGAAGTGACGATCGAACAAGTCGCCGAAGTAGCCCGAACTCTTAGTCTTGACACAATCTTCCTTCTGACCAATGAGGTTTATCATGATTAAAAAATATTTGCGCATCAATGAAATGGTATTTTCGGAAACATTGCCCAACGGTCTTCAGGTGGTGATCATCCCCAAACCGGGATATCAAAAAACCTTCACCGTCTTGACGGCCAAATACGGGGCTTTGCATAATCGTTTCATTCCGTTCGGGGAAACCGATTTTTCGGATGTCCCCCTGGGCATTGCTCACTTTTTGGAACATAAACTGTTCTCCATGCCCGGAGGAGCGGATGCTTCCGACCGGTTTGCGGTTTTGGGCTTGGAAAGCAACGCCATGACCAAATACACGACCACCAGTTATTTGTTTGAGGGAACGAAAAATTTGGAAGTGGGACTGGAGTTGCTGCTGGATTTTGTTCAAAAACCGAATTTTACGAAATCGGGAGTGCAAAAAGAACAGGGGATCATCGAACAGGAATTGAAAATGTATCTTGATTCCCCGAGCGACGTTTTGCAACTTGGGCTCATGAACCGCTTGTTTTCCCGTTATCCCCTGATTTATGACATTGGGGGAACGGTTGATTCCATCAAAAAAATCACCCCGGAACTGCTTAAAACCTGTCACTCGACTTTTTATCATCCTGCCAACATGATTTTAACCATGGTCGGGGACATTAGAAACCTGACCGGCGGAAAGAGCAGTGACCCGATGGCTTTATTCGATTTTATCCGGGAAAACCAAAGCCGCAAACTTTTTTCCAAGCCGGCACCAATCCGCATCGACTTGAACTTTGAAGATGCCGCCGTAAAAGAAATCACCGGTTCGGCTTTCATGGATCTGACCATCCCGAAATCCGCCGTCGGCCTCAAACTGCCGTACGAGATTTTCCCAAGAAACGAATCGATGATCATGGAACTGGCTCTGAAAATCTTGCTTGAAGCCAGCTTTGGTCCGTCAACCGACGCTTATCAAGAAATGTTGGATCAAGAACTCATTCAAGGCGGGTTCAACTACGAAAGTTATCACGATGGTTTCGCGGGGTTCATCCGGATTCAGGCCAATACCCGTAAACCGGAAGAATTCATCCATTTTATTACCGAAAAATTGTTATCTTTGGCGGTTTTCGAAATTGATGAAGCCACTTTCGGGCGTTTCAAAAAAGCCGTCCTCGGGAATTTCATAAAATCCCTGAACAGTTTCGAATTTTTAGCGCTGGGTTATTTGGAATATGGACTTCGCAACAGCGACATTTTTGAAACTTTGGAGGAGTTCGATAAACTGACCCGCCTGGGTTTAAAGAGATATCAGAAATATTTTGTGAACCCGGCCATCGCCAATTTCACGGTTTTTCCGAAAAACTCTCAACAATGAACGCCGCCAGCGGCGTTTTTCAAATTCCGGAGCAAAAAAATAATGAAAAAAAACCAATAATGTGAAATTAGCTTTTTAAACAAAAAAACGAAGCATTTTTTCGTTTTGACCGGCCTGGTTTCCGTTTTTTTAGAAGCAACATGAAAAACGGTTGGAAAAACCCGATTTTTTCCCCGATTAATGGTTTGCAAAAAGCGAGGTTCTTCGTTATACTTGGGTTACCGGTAAAAAAAGGAGAGGAGGATTCGTTGATCAACCATGAAAATCCATGTTTAACAGCGTTATTTTAATCGGACGGACCGTTGAAGATCTGAATGTTGTGACTCTCGATTCGGGGCTAAAAACTTGTCGCATGACTTTGGCCTGTCAGCGCAGTTTCAAAAACCAGGAAACGGGGGAGTATGAGACGGATTTTATTCCCATCCAGTTATGGTCCGCGGTGGCGGAAGCTGCCGGCCTAAATTGTAAAAAAGGATCGACGGTGGCAGTCAAAGCGCGCCTGACCACCAGAACGATCGAAACTGAGGGGGTAAAACTAAGGAACATTGAAGTCGTCGGCGAAAGAGTCATTTTCATCAATCTCAAAACCGACGATGGTCTCTGATATCCAATGCCAATCATTAAATAGTCAAATTAACGATTCAAATTATTAAACACGCTTTTGGGAAAGATTCGTAGTGATGCGAATCTTTTTCTTTTGAGAATCGGTCTCGTTCGCCAAGGAAATCAATAAAAAAGCAAAAAATGCTTGTTTTTTTTTAAGCCTTTTGTTATAATATTACAAGACCTTGCAGGTATCGTATAATGGTTATTATGCAGCCTTGCCATGGCTGAGATGCGGGTTCGATCCCCGCTACCTGCTCCATTATTTTTTAGATATAAAACATGCTTCCCAACCAAATGAGAAGCATTTTTTATTGGATTTTAAAGTATCGTATAATTGCAATTGTGCAGTCTTCCTAAAATTTTACGTTTCGCCAAGCCTGCCGTTTTTCCAAAAACACTTTATAACTTTCCCCAAAAGCGGAAAAATAACAAAGCAATTTACACATATACATAAAAACGCATAGGTAAAATGGCTTTGTCACATCAATTTGTTATAAACGAGCAAGGTTGCTAAAGTCAGGTAGATCACTACCGAAAGCACATCGATGATGGTAGTGATGACCGGACCGGAAGCCACCGCCGGATCCACTTTCATTTTATAAAGCACGATCGGCATCAAGGAACCGAACAAACCGGAAATGGTCAGCGAGGCAAACACCGAAGAACCAACTACCAAACTTACTTCCAAAATCGTGTTCTTTGGTTCTTTGTTAATGAGAAGAAACAGGGCCGTAAAAGCAAAGGCGGTTATCCCCAGGATTAATCCCGTTGACAGGCCAAGCATGGTTTCTTTAAACAAGTGTTTGCGGATCGTTGCTCTTTTTGTAAACTGGTCCTCAGTGATCTTTTGGATGGTGAAAGCCAGGGATTGGGTTCCGAAATTTCCCGCTAACCCTAAAATGATCGGTTGGAAAAAGACAAACACGGTCATGCTTTCGATTTCAAACAAGTAATCATAAGCGGAAACGACCAGGGAAACAATGATGTCCATGACCAAAAGAAAAGCCAGCCAGGGGAATCGTTTTTTTACCGATTCTTGGGTGGATTCGTCAATTTCCTCGGCGCCGGACAAACCGGCCAGTTTCGCAAAGTCTTCCTCGGCTTCATCAATGACGGAAGTCATGGCATCATCCATGGTAATGATCCCCTTTAGGATCCCGTTTTCCAGAACCGGAAGGTCATAGACGTCATAATTCTTGACGATCCTCGTGACTTCCTCAACGTTTTGTTTGACCTCAGCGGCTTGAAAGTTGGGGTTCATGATGCTTTCGACCAGACAAGGCGACTTGGTGACGATGATTTTTTTAAGGTCCAAGGTACCAAGAAGTTTTCCATTTTTGTCAACTACGAAGGAAGTATTGATGGTTTCCACGTTCGGAGCCTCTTTGACCAGCACCTTCATCAGATCTTTGATATCTTTTCCGGTCTCGATTTTGATGAAATTGCTGTTCATGATGGCCCCGGCGGTATTTTCGGCGTATTCAACCAGTTCCTGAAGGCCTTCCCGGACTTCCGGCTCCATGAGATTATAAATGTTTTCGGCTTTGGAATCATCCAGTTCGGAAATGACATCCGCTGCATCATCCGGTTCCATTTCGTTGATGATCGAGGCCAGTTTTCCTTCTTCAACGTTTTCGGTCAGATTCGGAACATCTTCCGGATCCAAAAAAGCCAGAATGTCGGCCATTTCCTCATCCGAAAAAGCCGCATATAGTTTGGTCCGATCGCTTTCGTCGGCTTTTTTGAAGCATTCGGCCAAGTCCCGGGGATGGTATTGGTTTAGCTGTTCCCGAAGCTTGGATGAATCATCGCCGGAACGGATCAAACCGAGAATTTCTTCATATATTTCCATGAATGCCTCCTTTTAAATCAAACTTAAAGACAAAAACGCCAACCCAAAATAAATGATTGTTGAAAAAACATCATTCATGGTCGTAATGAATGGTCCCGAGGCGACCGACGGATCAATTCCGATTCGATGAAAAAAGACGGGAAGGAAGGACGCCATCAGACCTGAGAGCAGAAGCGAAAGAAACAGGGAAACCGAAACGATCATCGAAACGATGCCAATGTTGACTCCGGCCATTCCCCGAGACCAAATGAAAAAGTAACAAATGAAAAATGAAAAAACGGCCAAAGCAAAACTGTCGAGAAGGCTGATCCGGAACTCCTTAAAAAAGAATTTTCGAATGTTTTTTGAAGTGTCAAGTTCATTTTTCTCCAGCGAGCGAATGGCTACGGCCAAGGTTTGGGTTCCCGCGTTTCCGGCCATGTCCAGGATCAATGACTGAAAAAAGATCAGAACGGTAACTTGTTGAATGACGCCTTCAAAGATTTTGGTGACGTTGGAAACCAAAAGACTAAGTAGCAATAAAATCGTGAGCCAAGGGAGCCGTTTCAAAAGACTTTTCTTTAAACTGCTTTCTTCGGCCGGTTTGGTAACATAACCAGCCAACATTCCGAAATTTTCGGTGGCATCGGCGTGGACGACATCCATGGCGTCATCGATGGTGATGATGCCGACCAGTTTGCTCTGGTCCAAAACCGGCAGGGCGCCGATTCCGTAATCATTGATTTTATGAACGGCATCAATGGCTTCGTCGGTTACCAAAACAAAGACCGGATTGGGTTTCATGATCGCATTGATGGAAAGCGGACTGCGGGCGATGATGAGATCTTTCAGATCAAGGACTCCGACCAGTTTTTCGTTTTCTACAACGAACAATGGATCGATGACTTCGCTTTCGTCGGCTTCCTTGATCAAGATTTTCATAGCTTGTTTGACATCGAGATGACTGTCCAAGGCCATGAAGTTGGTGGTCATGATGGATCCGGCCGAATTTTCCGGATGCGTGCTCAGGTACTTCAGGTTTTCTTTGGCCTCGGGTTC
This sequence comes from uncultured Bacteroidales bacterium, assembly GCA_964420625.1. Classification (GTDB taxonomy): domain Bacteria; phylum Bacillota_I; class Bacilli_A; order ML615J-28; family CAG-698; genus UBA2253. The sequence goes on from CAYQUB010000047.1 coordinate 6,029, forward strand.
GATGTTGTCCAGGACTGATTTTAATTTGTCACTTTCGATTTCCTGAATGACGTCGATGGCATCATCGGAATCCATTTCCTGAAGGACCGAGGCACCCTGTTTCGGATTTAATTCCTCGATGAAATCGGCGGTTTCGTCTTCTTGCAGATACTCGAAAATGTCGGCGATGGTTTGGTCATCCAAGACCCGATAAACTTTTTGGCGGGTTCCCTCGTCAAGCTCCAAAAAGGCGGAAGCCAGATCATAAGGGTGAAACTCGCGAAGTTTCTCTCTTAAAACGGCGGGATCGGTTTCTTCAACGATCAGCCGGTTGATTTGTTCAATGACAGCAAGGTCTTTCATAATCGTTTCCGCCTTTCCATTTTTCTTATTATACTACAAGCGCTCGATTTTGAACAGGCCATAAATTCATAAAACCAATGAAAAAACTTTATTTACCCAATCGTTTGTGATAGAATAATCATAAGGAGTTGATCATTGTGATTTTACCGAATTATGTTTCGAAGGCCTTGGCCATTTTGGAACAAAACGGGCATGAAGCGTTCGTCGTGGGCGGAGCCGTTCGCGACTATCTTTTGAATGTTTTACCCAATGATTATGACATCTCCACCTCCGCGACTCCTGAAGAAGTCAAAGCCGCCTTTAAAAACTACTATACTTTCGATTCCGGGATCATTCACGGAACCATCACCGTTTTTTTGGATCACCGCCAACTGGAAATCACCACTTACCGGGTGGAAAAAGGTTACGAGGACTTTCGTCACCCCGATCAAACAACTTTCGTAAAGAATCTGAATGAAGACTTGAACCGGCGCGATTTTACGATCAATGCTCTTTGTTTCAATAAAATCCTCATTGATCAAGTTGGCGGCGTCGAGGATTTAAATAACAAAGTGATCCGGGCCATCGGGGAGCCGGAACGGCGCTTTACCGAAGATCCGCTTCGGATCGTTCGGGCTCTGCGCTTTGCCTCGGCTTTGGGCTTTTCAATTGAAGAAAAAACCGCTCAGGCGCTGCGCCGGTTGTCCCCTCTCGTTCACAAAGTTTCGATGGAAAGGATCACGGCCGAACTGAATAAAATGTTGCTTGGGAAACAGGCCGCCGTCATTCTTGAAGAATACTGGGATGTCATGACGGTCATCATTTCGCCTCTGGCCAAACTTGACGCCAGAACGGTAATTATGAGAATGGGCCGAACAAAAGGACTGCAAGCGAAATTAGCGGCCTTGTTGCTAGGTTTGGGAACCAAAACCGCCACCCAGATCTTGAAAAAAATGAAATACAGCAACCAAGACATCAAGGGCATTATCCGATTAATTGAGGGGGAAAACGTCGATTTGTTTGGAGACGATGTGGCCCTCATGCGTCTTCTGGGAACCCATTATCTTTCCGAATTAACGGGCCTGATCGAGTTCCGATTGGCCGATCCCAAAAACGCTGATAAAATTTCCGAATATCAAAAAGCCCTCGAACGATTGCAGCGCCTTCATTCAACTCGGAATTGTTTTCGGGTCAAGGACCTGGAAATTAATGGAACGGATCTGTTAAAAATCGGCTTTTCGGAAGGAATCGGGATTAACCAAGTTCTGAACGGATTATTGGAAGAGATCATAACCGATAGAACGGAAAATAAGCGGGAAACTCTGTTGGAAAGAGCTCAATCCTTATTTGAGGAGAAGAAATGAATGGCGTGAAGAAGAACTATCAAAAAAAAGCTCATCATTACAAACTGCTTTTCGGGATCATCGGCTTGATCGTCATTCCGATCTATGCTTTGATTTTTTCCCAATTCGGTCCGGATGGGGATTTGGTGCTGGTCACTTTTTCCCAAATCGGAGCCCGTTACGGAGCTTTTGAACTGCTGATCATCTGGGGGATCCTCACGTCCTTGTATTACATGGGCTTTTTGTCCTATTTGGTTTCCATCACCAAATTCAATAACATTTTCATGAGCCTGCTGATTGGATTTGGAGGATTATCCATGTTGGTGACGGTCTTTTTCCCGTTTGCTCCCTCCATGTTTCCTTTGACTTCCAACACCCATAATACCTTGGCTTATGTGACCGCCGTCGCCACCTTGTTCTCGCTGGTGGTTTTCGTCGGGTCGCTGATTCGGATCGACAAGGCCGTTTTCCTTAAAGCCCTGATCGCTTTGGTCCTCACCATTGCCATCTGCCTGAGTGTTTTGATGATCTTTGGGGTCAGCAGTTTGTTTCAGATCGTCTTTTCGACCCTGCTTTGCGGATTTTTATTCTTGATCTTGCATTTTTTGGAAAAATCCCCGTTTGTTGACATCCCTAAAATTTTGGAAGAAATGGACCAAAACAAAAACGATCAAGAAGCCATTTAAAAAATCCTCAGTCC
>CAYQUB010000048.1:0-8387 GCA_964420625.1 uncultured Bacteroidales bacterium
TGTGTTGGGTGTGTTTGGTTTTTTTGGTAATGGTCAGAAGGGGTTTGATTTTCAAAAAGGAACCCATAAATCCGCTGGTGGCGCTCAAACGGCCGTTTTTTACCAGGTATTCCAAAGTGTCAACCGCGAAATAAATCTTGTTGTTCTCGCGAATGTAGTCCAAAGCCGAAAGAATTTCATTGACGCTTTTTCCTTCTTTGGCCATGTCCGAAGCGACCAAAGCCATTTTGGCTTCCGGAAAAGCGACGGTACGGGAATCAAAAAGGTGAACTTTCAAAGACTCAAGCATGTTCCCGGCCAAAACCGCATTTTGGTAAGTGCCGCTCAAATACGAAGAAACGGTAATGACGATGGCATCGGTAAAGCCTTCGCTTTCCAAACGATTATAAACTTCAAGCATTCTTCCGGGGGCGGTTTGCGAAGTGGTGATAACGGTCTGCGGTTCTTTGACCAGCCGTTCATAAAAATCATCAGCCGAAATGTCCAGATAATCTTCGAATTCCTCTCCGTTCACATAAAGCAAAGACCGGAATACGTCGATTTTATTCGGGTGGCTGATGTAATCTATTCCGGAATTACTGCACACGATGATGGCAATTTTTTCACTCATTGGTTTTCCTCCACTTAATTGGTATATCAAACTATTTGACATGCTAAATATAACACAAGGCCTTGGGATTAGCAAGCAAAATAATCACAAACCCTCATTCTTTGAACCGGCGCAGACGCAAGGAGTTGGTCACGACGGATACCGATGAGAATGCCATTGCCGAAGCGGCAAGCATCGGGTTAAGCAAAATTTGGAATCCCAACGCATACAGGATGCCGGCAGCGATCGGAATGCCGATGACATTGTAAGCGAAAGCCCAAAATAGGTTCTGCTTGATGTTTACGATGGTCTTTCGGCTCAAACGGATGGCGGTGACGGCGTCTTGAAGATCGTTGTGCATGAGGACGATGTCGGCGGCGTCCATGGCAATGTCCGTTCCCGACCCAATGGCCACCCCCACATCGGCCTGAACCAGAGCCAAAGCGTCATTGATGCCGTCTCCGACCATCATCACGACCTCGCCTTGTTCTTGAAGTTTTTTGATTTCGGAAGCTTTTTCGGTCGGAAGAACTTCCGAAAGCACCGTTTCGATTCCGATTTCTTCCGCAATCGCCAAAGCGGTCCGGCGGTTGTCGCCGGTGATCATGACGACTTTAATTCCCAGGTCACGCAACGAAGCGACGGCGCGAAGGCTGCTTTTCTTAATGATGTCAGCCACCGCGATGACGCCGATGATTTTTTTGCCGAGGGATACGAACATGGCGGTTTTGCCTTTTTCGGAGTATTTGGCCGCCAGTTCCTTGAATTTCGGAAAGTCGGAAAAACTTCCCATCATCTTATCGTTGCCAATCCAGATTTTCTTTCCGGAAATGTCCGCTTTGATCCCTTCGCCGGGAACGGCGTCAAAATCATTCAGTTCGGACAGTCCCAAGCCCAGGGATTCAGCTTCTTTTATGATGGCTTTTCCGAGCGGATGTTCCGAGCCCTTTTCGGCCGAAGCGGCCAATTGAATGATTTGTTGTTGGGTATGACCCTCAATCGCAAAGACATCGGTCACGACGGGATGGCCTTCGGTGATCGTCCCGGTTTTATCCAGAACCACGGTGGTGGTTTTGTGAGTTATTTCCAAGGCTTCCCCGCCTTTGATCAAAATCCCCAATTCGGCTCCGCGTCCGGTCCCCACCATGATGGCGGTCGGAGTTGCTAACCCGAGAGCGCAAGGGCAGGCAATGACCAAAACCGAGATCATGACGACCAGCGAGAACGAGAAACTCTGGCCGGCGAGCATCCAAGCGCCGAAACTAAGCAAAGCGATCCCAAAGACGATCGGCACGAAAATCCCCGAAATGGAATCCGCCAGTTTGGCGATCGGGGCTTTTGAGCCCTGGGCTTCTTCAACCAGCCGGATTATCTGGGCCAAGACGGTGTCTTTTCCGACTTTGACGGCTTTGATTTTTAAAAAGCCGTTTTTGTTAATGGTTGCTCCGATGACTTGATCGCCAAAAGTTTTGTCCACCGGGATGCTTTCGCCGGTCAGCATGGATTCATCGATCATCGAATTTCCGAAGAGGATCTCGCCGTCAACCGGGATTCTTTCCCCCGGTTTGACCAAAAGCACGTCGCCGACGCGAACCTCCTCGACGGAAATGACTATTTCTTGTTCGTCTTTAACCAAAACAGCCGTTTTTGGCGTCAGATTCATTAGTTTTTTGATGGCATCAGAAGTCCGTCCTTTGGAGCGAGCTTCAAAATATTTCCCGAGCATGACCAAAGAAATGATGACACCCGCCGATTCAAAATAAAGATTGTGAGCGTAATGGTGCTCTCCAAGTCCGATGAGGATCAAGGCAACCACTCCGTAAATGAAGGCCGCGCTGGTCCCAATGGCCACCAAAGAATCCATATTCGGTTTCCACCGGACCAATTTGGAAAAACCGCTCGTGTAGAATTGGTATCCCGCCCCGATGATTGGCATGGTCAAGAGGATCTGGGTAAAGGCATAACGCCAAGGATGGCTGTCAACGGCAATGAATTCCGGAAGCGGTAGGCCGATCATCGGTCCCATCGCCACATATAAAAGGGGGAGGACAAAAACGAAAGCAATCAATACTTTTCGAAGCAAGGTTTGTTCGTTTTTTGCTTGTCGATCCCCGTTTTCGTTCCTGGTGCCTTCATCTTTCAGTTTGTAGCCGATGGAAGCCACGCTTTTCTTAATTTTTTCAGCCGATGCTTTGCTTTCATCGTAAGCCACCGACAATCTTTCCGTCGTCAGGTTAACGTTGGCTTCCGTGACTCCGGGTATTTTCTTTACCTGCTTTTCGACGGAGACCGCGCAAGCCGCGCAGGTCATACCCTCGACCAAGTATCGTTCTTTTTTCATTTCTTAACCTCATTGTAAACTTCTGTGCTTAAATATTTAATTCCCCCATCCGGAGCAATGACCAAAATGATCTTGTCCGGATTCGATTTCCAGACTTTTTTGGCCGCGAAAAAAGCCGCGCCGGAGGAAATCCCGACGAACATGCCTTTGCGAGCCATCCGGCGGGTTTCGGACCGGGCTTCTTCCGTCTTTACCACCATCATTTCGTCGATCAGGTCTTTTTCCAAAATTTCCGGAATGAACCCCGCGCCGATGCCCTGAATTCCATGGGATCCCTTCTGACCTTTGGTGATCATCGGGGATTCGGACGGCTCAACGCCGATCACCTTCAAATTCGGATAGTGCTTTTTCAAAACTTTGGAGATTCCGGTGATGGTTCCGCCGGTTCCGATGCCACAAACCAAATAATCCAGCTTCGGAAAATCAGCGATGATCTCCGGGCCGGTCGTATCTTCGTGGCTGATGACATTGTCATAATTCTCGAATTGGCTTGGCATGATGTAATTGAAACGTTTAACCAGCCTCTGGGCTTCCGCGATGGAACCGCTCATTCCTTTCTTGCCTTCGGTCAGAATGATTTCGGCTCCAAAAGCTTTGATCAGCTGTTGGCGTTCAACACTCATCGTGTCGGGCATTACCATGATGACGCGGTAACCTCTGACGGCTCCGATCATGGCCAGACTGATCCCCATGTTTCCGCTGGTCGGTTCGATGATGGTATCACCGGGGTGAAGCCGGCCGGTTACTTCCATGCCGTCGATCATCCACTTGGCCGGTCGGTCTTTAACCGATCCGCTGGCATTGAACCCCTCCATTTTAACATAAATATCCTCAAATTTAACGACCGGAGTATTCCCGATGCAATCAAGTATGTTTTGATAAATCATAGATTATAACCTTGCCTTTCATTGGAGTTTCGAAAACGAGTTCATGACCTCGTCGATAATCTCATCGTTTCCCGCGAGCAGTTCCCGTTTTACGCAGGACTTCAAATGACCGTTCAGTATTTGCCTTCCCATGCTTTTCAGCGATTGGGCGGCGGCTGATACCTGGACCAATATGTCATCACAATAAACATTATTGTCAATCATCTGTTTTATTCCCCGGATTTGGCCTTCGATGCGGTTGATCCGCGCTTGTAAAGCTTTCTTATCGCTGAGATTCCGATTTGTTATTCTACAGGTTTCTTCATTCATAATTTTTTACCTCGACACTATTTTATACCCTATAGGGGTATGCAGCAAGCAAAATGCTTAAAAAAAAGCATCCTTCTTTCAGAATAAAGAAAGTTGCTGGTTTTGAGAAGGTTTTTCGAAAATTTTCCGAATTTCCCCAAGGTCGTAAATGATCCCGTTTTGGGCGCAGGCTTCTTTAAAAACCCGCCATAAACGCAGTTGATTGGGGCTGGAACAAATGTATTCGTTTCCGTAGGTTTTGATATATTTGGCTTTGAGTCCCGGAAAATATTCATCCAGACACGAGTAAAAGTATTCTTCGCTCCCCCGCCGTTTGGTGGTCCCAAAATCGAAAACCACAATGTAGCGGATCCTGATTTCGACGCAACGCCGGACAATCGCCAAAATGTTGGCTTCGTCATCGTTGATGAAAGGCAGGATCGGTCCCATCCAAATGCCGGTGGGGATTCCCGCTTCGGCGAACTTTTCCAAACAGGCAAACCGTTGGGAAGCCGGAATCACATTCCGCTCGATTTTGGAGCAAAGTTCATCATTAAAAGTGGTTATGGTCATGCATACTAAGGCTCCAAAACGTTCATTTATGGTCTGGATAAGATCCAAATCACGCAAAACCAAATCGCTTTTGGTCAGAATGCTGACGCCGCAATATTGGTCCCGGATGATCTGAAGCATTTTTCGGGTCAGTTGCAGTTCTTTTTCTAGCGGAAGATAAGGGTCACACATCGATCCGGCCGTGACCATGATCCGATTTCTTTTTCGGGAAATTTCATTTTCAAAAATGGCAATGGCGTCTTTTTTTACCGCGATGTCTTCAAAATCGCCGACTTGATAACATTCGCTCCGCGAGTCGCAATAAATGCAGCCGTGGGTGCAGCCCCGGTAAAGATTGACGTTATTGAAATTCTCAAGGATGGATTTGGCGGTGACGTAACGCATAACCTCTCTCCGTTTCTCAAGTCAAAAAGGCCCCTGTTTGATGCCTTTTCACCATTTATTCGGTCCCGAAAAAGAAAAACTCAGCCAGTCGGTCTTTTGTTCATAAGCAAAGGGACTGCCGCTGGCATATAATTCGATTTTCCCGTTTTCCAAGCGGTCGGTCAACAAGTTTTGAGAAGCGAGTATTTCCCGTAATTGGCTAGCGGTCGGTTCTCCGCAACCCACTTGCAGCCCTTTCGGAAAAACCTCGCGAATGGCTTCAGACAAAAGTCCGAAATGGGTGCATCCCAAAACGATCGTGTCGAATTCAAAGCTTAGTAAGGGCGAAATGATCTCGCTGACCAATTTGGCGGTTTCCCGGCTGTTTCGGTTTGGGCTTTCCGCCAGTTCCACCAGTTCGCTCGCCGGAAGCGGAAATACCTCGGCGCCCAAGCGTTTAAGAATGTGCTGATAGGTTCCGGTTTTGATGGTCAGATCGGTGGCTAAAATCGCAATTTGCTTGGAGTGGCTTTGTTTGAAAGCAAAAAGAGCGGTCGGCTCAATGACGCTTTGAACCGGGACGGGAGACCAGCTTCGCAAAAGATGCGAATTGGCGGAAGCGGTGTTGCAAGCAATGACCAGAGCTTTTACGCCTTTTTTTTGAAAATCCTTCCCAATTTGAAGAACGCGGTTTTCGATCTCCGCTCCGGATTTGCGTCCGTAAGGAAAGTAAGCATCATCAGCGAGATAAATGAAATTTTCGTAAGGCATCTGACGGTGTAAGGCCTCCAGAACGGTCAAACCGCCGATCCCGGAATCAAACACCCCAATCGGGTTATTACGGTCCATATGATTTCCTTCTTATTGTGATTTAAATTTTTGTAAACAAATCTCCCGAAGCCGGAAGCGAGTCGCTTTGGGAACGTATTCCAAGGCGCTTTCCACTTCTTGCTTGGAGATCAAGGCCCGAACCATCGATGCGCTGATGTCTTTGCCGTCTTTTTGAAGACGCTTTATTTCCAGAAGCCCATCGCCCAAAACATCCTTGAGGGCTTGATTATACGCCAGCATGGTCGGATGCGATTCGGTACCGATGTAACGGCGGCGGATCCCCAAGATCGGCATGAAATATTGTTTGAATATTTCCGCGTCCAAATGGGCATATTCCGAATTTCGGGCACTTTCTTCCTTCATGAAATAACTCGGGAAAGTCAGGTTCGAAACCAAATAAGGAGACGATGGCAAGACCATGACATTGGCCAAATGCTTCGTTCCCAATTTCACTAACTCGAAGCGTTCGGGATAAGTAAACAAAGATCGTTCTTCTTGGAGCACGAAAAGCAAAAGCCGGACGTGATTTTTGGCGGCTTCCTCGATCAAATACAAATGGCCGAGCGTCATTGGATTGCAATTGACCACGATGGCCCCAATATCCGAAGTTTCCAGATTCAGCTGTCTTTTCAAATCGGTAAGATACTGGGTGATGGGGTAGGCGCTGCTTTCCAAAACGGCCACGTTTTTCGTTTCGATGACCAAGCGCAGACCCAGGTTCAGGAAAACATCACGATAAATCAACTTCGTGAAAACCTGATAAAAGGTTTGATGGCGGGCCAACAAACGATTGATGGCATCGCCGACCAGGGCGACCGCCAAGTTTTCGCCGCGGTAGTCTTCATCAACCGCCAGGCATTTGATGATGTAGTTGCTTAGCGAAACCGTCGCAATGATCTTATCATCTTCTTCAACATAAAACGTTTCGGTTACATCCAAATCCAGATCCAAATCAAAACGTTTTAGGAAGGCTTTTATCTTGTTTTTTTCGCTATCCAGAAAAACTTCTTTGATGATCATGTTAATCTACCTATTTCTTTACTTGATAAAGGCTGTCAATGATCGTTCCATCGCGGTATTTTACCACGCCAATTATTTTTTGACCGTGTTTGAACGCCATCGGCTCTCCGGTGATGCGGTGGCAAAGTTTAAGCAGATCCGCAATTTTTATGATTTTCAATTGGCTGGTTTTTAGTTTCTCAAGCAGATCAGTCCGCCGCGGATTGATCGCGATCCCTCGTTCGGTTACCAAAACATCGACGTCCTCACCCGGAGTGGTGACCGTCATGACTTGTTTTTTGATGATCGGCATCCGGGATTTGATGAGATTGGTGGTAATGACGGTCAGTTTCGCACCATTGGCGGTATCGGAATGGCCACCGCTCCCGCCGATTATCCAACCGTTGGAATCGGTGGTGACGTTGACATTGAAATCCGTATCAATTTCGGTCGCCCCAAGAATCACGAAATCCAGGGAATTGACAATTGGTTTTGGAAAGTGGGGGTTTCCGTATTCCGAAGCGGTCATGGCCAAATGGCTTTTGTTGGTGCGGTAGGATTCCACCGCTTCCAAATCGAAGCACTGAACATCATACAGCCGTTTGAATAACCCCTGTTCCAACATTTTTACATAATACCCGGTGATTCCCCCGGAAGCAAATTCGCCGGTTATGTTCTTTTCTTGCATCACTCTTTTGACGTATTCCGCGACCGCCAGCGAAGTTCCCCCCGCTCCGGTCTGCATTGAGAAACCCGGCTGGATCATCCCGAGTTCCGAAAGCAGTCTCGCGGTATCACGGGCGATCTTAAGTCCAACCGGATCGTTGGTTATTTTGGTGGTCCCGGAAACAATTCCTTTTTGCTCGCCGATGCTAGGCATTACCACGACCGCATCCACGTATTTTGAAGAAAATTCCGGATCTTCAAGATGGTCAACCAAGGTATCGGTGACCAAGACCACTTTTTTTGCGTATTTCAAATCAGGAATGGCATAGCCCAGCGAACCGCAGGCATTCTTGCCAATGGCGCCGGTTCCGTTTCCGGCTTTATCCACGGCCGGAGTCGCCAAAAAAGCCACATCAATGGCCAATTCGCCGGTTTCCACCGAACGGGCCCGTCCGCCGTGAGTCTCCATGACCAAAAGATTTTTTAGATAGCCTTCGGAAATGGTTTTGGCCACCGGTCCATTCAGATAATTGGTGGTCACTCGGCTGATGTTTCCGTCTTTGATCAGTTCACAAAGGATCTGATTGTTGGGAAAAATCGAACTTGGGGCAAAATGCATGTCCCGAAGATTTAATTTCTTCACCACTTCCGCGGTCTGATTCAGTACCTCGTCACCGTTTCGCAAATGATGGTGGAAGGAAAGCGTCATCCCGTCGCGGATTTCGAAAAGCGAAAAAGCGGACTCCAAGGAGTCCAGAAAAACGATCTGGTTAGATTTTGATTTCTCCGGGATGGTTCGGTATTCATCATTATGATAATTGTTTGAAGAGATAAAGGGCCGAAATCCTTC
>CAYQUB010000049.1:0-8235 GCA_964420625.1 uncultured Bacteroidales bacterium
GTGTTGGGTGTGTTTGGGTGTGGGTTGAAAACTTCACTGAACTGCAACATTGCGGCCTCACCCACGACGTTTCCCGGTGACTTGAAGCCATCCGAGAAAACTTGGGCTGGAGTTGCCCATGCCGGTTCAGTGAAGTTTTCCCATCCGCCCCAAGCATGAATTCCCAAATTGTCTTCATACATTCCGGCTGGATCATAATAGCAAAGCAGAACATTCACTTTAGCCGGATCCGCTACATAGTAGGATTGATATCCGCCTTGGAAATAGTAAACGTGAATTTCGGTTACGGTTCCGTTTTTCAACGGGGTCACATCAAACAGAATGTGATAGCCATCCGGCGTTTCACGGTAATTCCAACGAGTATCTAAGGTAATGTCCTTGCGTAAAGGAATTATTCCAATTTCGTCCCCAGCATCGGACATGATATTGATTTCATAAACGCCGCCAAAATCATCAGTAACGGCACTGGTGACTGGAGCTTGGGTTCCACCGGTTCCGGTGTTCCATGTCCATAATCCTGAGCTTGAGTAATCTCCATCCCACAATTGGTAATGGAAAACAACTTTTCCTGCCGCTGTTACATCAACGGCATTAATTTTCGTACCAATCGTGAAAAAGAGTGTGAACAAAGTAACGATTGATAAGAAAAGTACGATAAGATTTTTCTTCATTTTTCTCCTCCTTGAAAAAGATTAAAGAGAGTTTCTGGCAACATCTCATTGCTTACTTATTTTAGCACGGAAATTTATATATGCAAGCGATTTCATTTGTGTAACGGTTTGCATATTATTTCCTTATTTTTTCATTTTTGTCAAACGGTTTTAATCCTATTTTTAATGCAAACGATTTCATTTATGCAAACCGTTACACATTTTAAACAATTGAAATAAAACGAATTGTGTAGTAAAATGAAAATTAAGCAAGCGTGAATTGCCAAGCAATGAAAGGAATACTATGAAAAAAAGGATTTTTTTGATTCTCATGCTTCTGCTGGCCATCATCCCAGTGGGTTTGGCGGCCGTCGAAAGCACGGTCTCAACCCTGAAAATCCACTATTACCGGTACGCAGACGACTATGATTCGGGCTGGAACATCTGGCTTTGGCCGCTCGCCGGGGCCGGCGAACAGGTTGATTTTGATCGGGCCGACTCGACTCTGGTCAAAGACGATTGGGGCGTGATGGCAACGGTGGATCTGACCGCTACCAAATACTCGGGAGTCTCCAGTATCGGGATCATCTTCCGGAAAGGCGCCTGGGTCGAAAAGGATATTGACGCCGATCGTTTTATAACCGTTCCCGCGGTTTCCGAAGCGGGAATCCTTGACGTTTATTTCGTGGAAGGAGATGAAAGAATGGGATATTCGCCGACTGATCCGAGCGGACCGGACCGATCCGATAAAATCAAATCAGCCTTTTTTTCCAAAGAAAACGAAGTCACTTTTAAATTGACGGCGGAACTTCTAGCCGCGGATTTGGCTTTGTACGAGGATGGTGTTTTGTTGTCAACGACCATGGTCATCACCAAAAACACCGGCAAGATCACGCTCGGCAAAAATGTTGATTTTGGAAAAGCTTATGAGTTGCGGGCCAATTTCACCAGCGGGTTAAAAACTTACGATGTTACTTTTGACGGCATCTATGATTCGACCGCTTTCGAAACGGCTTACGGTTACGATGGCAACGACCTCGGAGCGGTGGCAACTGATTCGGGAACGTCCTTCCGCCTCTGGGCGCCGATCTCTTCTTCCGTCGTTTTGAATTTGTATGATACTGGAACCCCGGCTTCAATGGGCGGAAGCGATACGAAAACTTCGACGGTTGCGATGGTCAAAGACGTCAAAGGGACTTGGAAATATGCTTCGGGATCTAATTTACACGGAAAATATTACACCTATACCGTTACTAACGGCACCAAAACTTTCGAAACCATTGATCCATATGCGAAAAGCGCGGGAGTGAACGGCGTCCGCGGGATGATCGTTGATTTCTCGAAACTCAATCCGACCGGATTTACATACGACTCGCGTCCGGATAACATTGACAATCCAACCGACGCCATCATTTATGAACTTCATGTCCGTGATTTGACCTCGCACTCCAGTTGGACCGGACCGGAAGCTTATCGCGGAAAATTCCTGGGCTTGACTGTCGAAGGAACGACTTACGAAGGCGTCTCCACCGGACTTGATCACATCAAAGAATTGGGCGTGACCCATGTTCAACTGCTTCCGTTCTTTGATTTTGGAGTGGTTGATGAAACCAAACTGACGGAGGCTAAATATAAATTGGACGGAATATTCAATTGGGGTTATATGCCGCTCAATTTCAACGTTCCGGAAGGCTCTTATTCCACTGACCCCTATGACGGAGCGACCCGGGTCACCGAATTGAAACAAGTTGCTCAAGCCTTTGCGAACAATGACATCGGGCTTATCATGGATGTCGTTTACAATCATACCGGTTTGAGCGCCGATTCCAATTTCAACCTGATCATCCCCGGATACTTTCATCGTCTGACCGCTTCCGGAGCCTTTTCGAACGGATCGGGGACCGGAAACGAAATGGCATCGGAACGCTACATGGTCCGAAAATTCATTGTGGATTCCACGGCCTTCTGGGCAACCGAATACAATATTTCCGGATTCCGTTTTGACTTGATGGCTCTTCACGATGTTGAGACCATGAACGCGGTGGCCAGTGCTTTAAAAGCCATCGACGAAAATATCCTGATTTACGGAGAGCCATGGAACGGGGGAACCACTACTCTTCCGACTAGTCTGGCGGCCGATAAAGTCAATCTTGAAGACATGCCTGAAGTGGGAGCTTTCAACGATGACATCCGCGACGGCATCAAAGGATCGGTTTTCAATGCGACCGAAGTCGGATTCATTCAGGGCGGAACCACCGAAAAGATCATCAATCGGGTTAAATACGGGGTGGTCGGCGGCGTCGACTTCCCGGGATTGGACCTTTCAGACATTTCCTACGAAACGGCCTGGCATACTTCGCCAACCAAGACGATAAATTATGTTAGCGCGCATGACAACAATACCCTTTATGACAAATTGCTTTTGTCTACGACTTTTGCGCAAAGGCAATATGTTGACGAAATGCAAAAACAAGCCAATGCCATCGTCCTTACTTCTCAGGGAATTCCTTTCCTTCACGCGGGAGTGGAGTTTATGCGATCCAAACCGGCCATTTCCGGCGGTTACGATTCCAACTCCTATGAATCTCCGGACAGTGTCAATCAGCTGCGTTGGGACATCAAAGCCCGGGAACTGAACAAATCGGTTTTCGATTATTATAAGGGGATTATTGCTCTGAGAAAAGCTCATCCGGCTTTTCGGATGACCACCGCCGCGGAAGTCATAGAAAACGTTGATTTTGTGTACGAAGACAAAACCGGGATCATGGCCTACACCATTTCCAATTATGCCAATGATGACACCTGGGGAACCATCCTCGTCATTCACAACAATGGCAATTTCTTGCAACTGAGACTTCCGGAGGGCGAGGAAAGTTGGAATTTGGTCGGTAACACCAATCAAGTCAGCGAAGAAATCATCAAGACTTACGCCGGGGGCGCAACCATCAGCGTCCTGGAACACGAAACCCTGATTCTGTATCAAGGGCTCGCCGAGGAACCAACCAAACGCGGTTGTTTCGGTGGGACGGCGATCGTTCCTCTGGCCGTTCTGGGCTTGGGAGTTCTCATCATCAAACGAAGAAAACATTAAGGAAAAGAGCAATGCCCGGGCGATCGGCCTTAGGCATTGCTTTTTTTGGGTTTTTACACGTCTTTCGTCGACACTTCGACCTGACCGGAACCCTTATAGATGGCCAGCATGGCAAGCAAAGGCGTCAGGAATTGGAAGAGGACCACCGTGAAGGAATTGAAATCGATGATCCCCAGCATCCCGACCAGAAAACTGATCAGGGCCGGAATCGTCATTGAAGCCACGATGATGTTGATGTTTTCGCTAAAATTGGTCACCGGTTTGTAATTGATTCGAATCATGAGAAATATCGCCGCCAGAATCAAAAGCAAAATCAGGTTCATTCCAAATTGAATCAATGTATTTACCATGATCGAATAAAAAACCACATAAGGACTGAAAGCACCGTCGATCATCGTCATAAAAATGTCCACGGCTTGGCTTTTGTCCAAAGTTTTCAACTCCGAAAAATCAATGATCTGGGAAACCCCTTCATAATCGCCTTTCAGGAAATTCCCGTTTGCATCAAAAAACAGCACCTGTTCTTTTTCGAGGACGATGGTATTCGTCGCTTCCGTCACCGGATTGACCGGGTTGATGATGATCACAAAGGCTTCTTCATCAATTAAGGTTGTGAAAGCGTACTCTTGATCATTGATGAAATCCAAACCGTTTCGGGAAACTGACATGTCACTGGGGAGGTTGTCCGGAAGCCAAGCGGGGTTGGCGGTTCGCAAGTCATAAGTAAAAGTATCCAATCCCCGAAATCCATCGTTTCGAATGATTTGATAATTAAGCGGGAAGGCTATCATAAATACCAAGAAAACAAAATACAACATGATTTTGGTTTTCTTCACTTTTCGCAAGGAGAAAATCCGGGGAAACGAAAAACTGTTGGCCAGAATCTTAATCATTGGCGCTCTCCGTTACATCAAAAATAATGGTCGATTTGGCAGGAATGGCGGTAATATTCGTATAATCAGCGGTTCCGGAAACATATATGATGGTTCCCAAAGATCCGATCGGTTGCGCCTCGCGAGACAAATTATGGATGACCAGGACTTTCTGGTGATAATCCCGATACTCATATTCGCGATAAAACCCTTGGATCTTATAATCATTGTTTTCGTAAGGGGTAAATAGATTGCCATACCGAAGGGCGATGTTGGCCTTCCGAGTCGCGATGATGCGTTGGTAAGTACAAAGCAAAGAATCCGGATCCGTCATTTGTTCGTTGACGGTGGCAATGGTCTGATTGTCAAGCACACTTTGAAAACTGGTGTCTGAAAACCAACTGGTGGTACAGGAATCCCCAAACGGAATGGGGAGTCTTCTGGTTTCATCCCAGATCGCCACTCCTTCGGAATCTTGACCGCTGGACTTAATGCCATACATGCCAATTTCCTCGCCGTAATAAAGAATCGGAGTCCCGGGCAGAGTCAGAAGCATTTCGGCCGCCAGTTTCATTTTCGAGAGGTCGCCATCGCAGTAATCCGCTATTCGGTCCATATCATGGTTGAATAAGAACGGGGCGCTGATGAAATTAAAGTTTTGATTGGAATAGAGGTCATATATTTTATCCAAATAGGTAGCATAAGTACTGCTTCCGCTTCCCAAAGCGACCGAGGACACTTTGGAAGCAACGGGGAAATCCAGCGGTGAGTCCAATCCTCGAAAATACGGAGCAACAATGGATTCGGCGTTGATGGCAATTTCGCCAACTAGGTAGAAATCCGGATTCAAAACTCGAAGATTGTTCCGCATTATCTGTAAGAAAATGATGTTTTCGTAATCATCATAGTTCTGATCCTGATATTCGTTGATTCCATAGAAATGAGCCGCGGCATCCAAACGGAACCCGTCAACTCCCATTTCCTCCCAAAAATCGCTGATGGCCTCAATTTCTTCGTGAACCGCGTCGTTAAAAAAGTTCAGGTCCGGCATGGTTGAGGAAAAATAACCGACATAATACTGACCTTGTTGTTGATGCCAAATGCTTTGACCCCAGCTTCCCAGCAGGGAACGGTCGGTCTCAGCCGTTGAAAAAGTATAATAGTCCCGGAATTCAACATCGCCCGCCAAAGCCGCCTGAAACCAGGGGTGCTGGTCGGAAGTGTGGTTAAACACCATGTCCAGCATGACTTTTATGCCGCGCTCCTCAGTTTCGTGCAGCAGTTTTCGAAAGTCAGCCAACGTTCCATAATCCGGATTGACATCGTAGTAATCCGTGACGTCATAGCCATGGTAAGACGGACTCGGATTGATCGGCATCAGCCAAAGTCCGGTAACGCCTAAATCTTCCAGATAATCCAGTTTATCGGTAATGCCTTGAAAATCCCCCACTCCGTCGCCATCGCTGTCCGCGAAACTGCGAACGAATATTTGGTAATATACGTCATTGCGGGGATTGGCTTCCCCAAGAATGTCTTTCTTGCCATCGCAGCCATAAAAAGCCAGCGAAAGTAAGACTAAGATGACAATTCCGAAAATCTTTTTAATCATGATAAGTGGTTCCTTTCAAACTGTTGGCGGCCGATGACGTGGTGGTTAGGCCGATCCGGTCGGAAGTATATTTAGTCAGCGCAATGACCCGAGTTTTAAAAATAAAATCGTGAATGGTTCTTCCGTCTTCCCGCCCGCTGGATATGATCCCCGCCACAAAAATGTAAACCCCGAAAGTCATGAATGTTAACAAAGCTTTAACCGGTTCGCGCAGCAACAAGAGATAAACTTTGGGAACGACGAATCTTTCCGGGACCAGCTCCGCGGTCCGGTATACAACTTTCAGTTTTTGAATTCTTTTCCCGAAAGTCTGGCCCGGAGAGATTAAATTGGGGATCAACATAACGCTAAAATAGCATCCCATCGCAATTGTCAATTTCCAAGTCGAATTGATGGATGAGATGTTGTAAATGGCGATCATGCAAATTACCATCAGCGTGAAAGCCAACGATGAATCAATTGAATAAGCCCGCAATCTCCGGTCAAACGTCATAATATTCCTCTTTTCATTCCTATTTATAAGTTTACTAGTTTACAAGATTTTTGTCAATTGCTTTTCGCCGCCCCGGGCCTTCCCCAAAAAAGATGGAAACCGTTACTTGATGACCTTATTTTCTAATTCCGTGTCTTATGATATAATTTAAGCTGAGGTAAGATTATGGGAACAATCGAAGTTTTTGAAGTAACCATCGACACATTAGGCCGAACCAGAGCGGTTCGCGTCTATTTGCCAAGCGATTATTCGAACAATGACCGACGGTACCCGGTCCTTTTCATGCATGACGGGCACAATCTTTTCACCGTCGAGACCAGCGCTTATGGCGGGATTTGGAACGTCCACCAGACCTTGGATCTGATTGAAAGCCAAACAGGCCAAAACCTCATCGTGGTCGGGATCGACTGTGACCCCATCCGGCGTCTGTCGGAATACAGTCCATGGAAAGCTGGTTTTCCGCGTTTTTTGCTTCCAAAAGGGCAGGATCGTTACCCGGGCGGGGAGGGAGACCAATATCTGAACTGGTTGGTTCAGGATCTCATTCCGATGATTGACAAAAAGTATCGAACTGCTTCCGTCAATTACATGGCCGGTTCCTCGATGGGGGGGCTGATCTCTCTTTACGCGGGCGTACGTTATCCGGGTGTCTTCAAAACCGTTGGTTGTTTTTCCAGTGCCTTCTGGTTTTGCCGCCGAAAACTGATGGCCTTTCTGGAGGCTCATCCCAATCCTGGCTTATCCGTTTATCTGGACCTCGGCACCAAAGAATCAAAAAACCCGATCCTCAACCGGTTCTATATAAAAGACAGTACCAGGGTTTTCAAACTTTGTAAAAAACAAGGTTACGCCAATGCGAAATTCATTATTGAAAAAGGAGCAAACCATTCCGAAAAATCATGGGCTCGCCGATTTCCCGGTTTCGTGAAATGGCTATTAGAATTATGAATAAAGCCGCAATCAATCACGTTCCCAAAAGCCCGATGGCTTATGCCTTCGATTCCGAACACCTTCACATCATTCTTCAGGTCGGAATCAGTGATGCCTTCAAGGTTGAGCTAATTGCGGGGGACCCTTTTGAATATAAGGTCATAAACGGCGTTTATGTTTGGAACGGTCGGGCCAACCCGCTTTTGCCAATGGAAAAAACTTATGATGACGGATTGCATGATTTTTGGTTCATCGATCTGCACGCCAAAAGCAAACGCCGGAAATACGCCTTCTTGATCCACGGAAAAGATGAAACCTATTTTTACGGCTGCCGTCAGCTTTTGAAAGTGACCAAAGATACCAATCCCGATTCGCTGTATGTGCTTTTTGATTATTTCAACTTTCCGTACATCAATGACGAAGACTTGATTTCTTCTCCGAAATGGACCGAAAACACCGTTTGGTACCAGATTTTCCCGGAACGTTTTCACCATTCCGAAAAAGTCCCCGGCCAATTTCTTCCTTGGGGAAGCATCGAAGCCGGGATCACCAACCATAATTTTTTTGGAGGAAACCTGCCGGGGATCATC